>UQHJ01000002.1 GCA_900540885.1 uncultured Prevotella sp. | reverse complement strand
ACGCGGCAATTCTCTTCCGTGTTTTGCCAACTTGCCACCATTGCGCGCATCCAACGGCTGAACACTTTCACCCACAATGCGTCGTGACTCACCATGTGTGCCACTTCGGTCAAGCGGTCGCGCCCGTCCCAGCGAGGTAGGTGGTCGAGGTAATGCTGTAAGGGGTGGTAGGCGGGTATGGTGTCGGAGTACAGATAGCCGTCCACCCAACTGCGGTAACATTGTGGCAACGTATTCTGTACGTGCATAATCAGCGAGTTGTGACTGCGCTCGGTCATGAGTTGAAAGTTAGCGTCTGCTTCAGCCTCTTTGGGTTGCAGCTCGATGTTGTTCTCTAATTCGTTGAAACGTAGGTTCCAACGCTCGTTAATGAGCGCTTGCATTTGTTGCACAAGAGATGGAGTAGGGGGGCTTGTTGAAGGTTGTGATTTTTTTATTGTCTTTCGTTGAGGCGTTTTTGCTATTTGTTCTTTCTTCTCGGTAAATAGTTGAATGGCCCAAGCTTTGACGATGCGTACAATTTCGTTGTTGCTGAATTGCGTAAAGAGTCGTTGGGCCAGTTTTAGTAGTTGACGGATAATGTTTTTAATCATGGTAGTTGTCTTATTTTAGGTTTGATGCAAAAGTACGACACCATGAGGGGAAGGGCAAAAAGTGTGTACATTTTGTACACTTTTTTTAGCGAGAAAGCGAATTGCTTCCGCGCGTTAGTAAGCGTGTCCGCGATGCTAGAATATACACGTCAAAAAAATATCGCTCAAGTTTTTATTCTTGAGCGATATTTTTTTGTTTCCATTTATCCGGCAGCAATTCCCGGTACTTACTTAGCGGTGTTCTTGGTGGCAGCACTGCTGCTTTGTTTATAACATCAGATATATATTCGAAGAAAAGTTAATACCTTGCAGTCTGCATAAGCATGCTAGCGAATAGAACATGGCTGCCCGTTTGGCACCAGCATGCGACCCGAAGAAAAGCGAGTTTCTTCGGGATAATGAAATGTATCTGTTGAGTCGTTCCACAAGATTGTTGTCCAAATGGTAATCTCCTCTTGTGAAGATATTCATCAGGGCGTCCCACTCGTTATGTATTTTTATAATAATATCATTGATTATCAGGTGTTTACAGACGTAAAACAGTCGATATTCAACCACTTGCGATATCTTACAGACCTCAACGATATTCCGCTCATGATGGCGGATAGTGTCTTGTAGGGCATTACGCAAGCCTTCTTGCCGGTATTGAAATAGGGTATCTCGAAGGTACCTCTTTCAAGTCGTTTCTGATACAGTGTGAAACCGTCCGTATCCCAGCGAAGGAGCTTTACCTGCTGTCGGTTCTTGCTGAAAAAGATGAACACAGCCCCACTTAGCGGAGGCAGGTCCATCTCCTGCGACGCTAGCTTATACAGACCATTTATCCCCATGTTCATTTTAACATAGCGCTGGCAGACATAATAGCGCATTCCGTCATTCAGTCCAAACATGGCAGACCCTCCATTTGATAAAGCTTGAGGAATGACATGACGGCTTGAGCGCTACCATGTTTTATGTTCACTTACGTACCGTTAGGAAAAGCAATACTGATTCCTGACATTGTATCTACAGATTCAGTCAAGCCCTCTGCACATTCTGCTGCTACTGGTAAGAACATTGAACCAGTTGTGTCGGAAGACGGAAGCTGTCGTTCGTACTTCGCTCGTTTTTGAGATTCACGTATCAGCCTTTTCGTTTCCTTTACACTAAGTCCTTTGGCATACATCCATCTTTCCATGCCTTGTTGGTAGACATGGACTTCTCTCAAAAAGGTGGCCAAACGAATCTTTGAATTCTTATTGAGTCGTACAAAGTATCGTTTCCATGCCCACTCGTATTGTTCTTCTGCTGTTATATTATTAAAGTTTTTGATTTGGCGGCAAAGGTATAATGATGAATGAAGGTGTACAAGGCGGCATCGCGGATACGCTTACGCCATCTAACATATTTAGATAACGGGTAACTTGATGCCTAATTTGTAGAATCGGACATAGCCATATACTTGATTAAAATGAGGTTCTTGCGTACGAGTGAATGTAAAATGGTCTGCTTCTTCTTGATCTGGATAAATGATGAGACATTTGATAGGAGGTGCAGTTTCTTCATTCAAACCAAGTTCTTTATATATGGAAGAAAGACGTGCATAACCGCTTACTTCTCTTGCATCATCCGTACTGATACCTCCGGTATTCTTGTATCTTGGCTTATATTTGGCATCAATGATGTAAGGCTCTGCCCACTGCGATGGGTTGAGAAGATAATCTAACTCTTGGTAGTGAGCACGAAGATGATACTTAACCTCATTTGTGCCAGTAAAGACTTTTTTAAGATGATGGAAGATGTATAATTCAAACAACTTGCTCATGTCGATCCAAAATGGGGGAGTGTCAATTACTTGACGTCCTGTTACGGTGATGTCATAACTATACCTCTTGAGCAATAGTTGAGCAAAAGCAGTTGCCTGATTATACTCTTTAAAGACTGGATTGCCTTTGAATCCTTTAATAGTTAGGATGCTAACATCGTCGCCTACGTTAGCAAAATAGGGCATAATGAATTTGACTTTTTTGTCCAATACAGACGTATCGAGGGCATGTTTGTACATGCCCAACTGATTTACACAGAACCGTAACGCCTTTTTAAGAATCCGGTTTTCGTAAGAATCAATGTCGTAAACTTGGTAACGGCAAACATTGTCAGTTATATGTCCCTTCACCAGATTCTTATGAATGTTTTGGCCTATAAGAATTCGTCCTTTGACTTTGTTTTGGAGGTTTTCTTCAACAACGTAATAACTCTTTTTGAGACCTTTCTTGGCAATTCTTTGCAGAATGTTCAGATACTCTGTGATAAGGAATATGCTGAGTAGGTCTTTCTGTTGGGTTACTCTGATTGATGGCTTGTCAAAATGGATTGTGACTAAGTCTGTGAGATGTTCATAGTTGTCGCCTTCTGAAAGCGCATCATTCAACATTTTTACATAGTCAATCTCGAATCCGTCATTCATCTTAGGACTGACCTGGATAGCAAGCTCATTTTCCTCGACCCAATCAATGCCAACAAAATAAGAACCAGTAACCTTTATGAAATTATTGTGTCTGTGAAGTTTAAGACACATTTCATTATTGTTAGATCCTCTTTTGACAGAGTACACAACTTCCTCGCCATCCTCCAAATAGGGGAGGACGGCGTCTGCATCAGTCTGCTGAAGAAGAGTATTCTCCAGTATCTGCTCTCGAAGTTGTATAATTCTCATTATTCTGTTGCTATCTGATATAATTCGTCTATAGTGGCCTGAGCATCGCCCATTAAAACTCCATCTCTTACATATTCTTCAAGAAGAGGGATGATCTCATAAAGGAGTCTGTCACTGGTGTTGTCATCACCGTTTTCATCCTTCATAATAAAGTAGCTATGACCTATCCAGACATCTTCGGGACGATACTCTTCAGAAAGAGTGTCTGCTGGCAAGAGTTTGAAAGACTGAAGCCATTTACTTTCTTCATACTCGTCATAGTTGCTAATAAATAGTTGGCTTACCATTTTGAAGAGATCTGCATTGAATCCTGGAACATCGCCTTCCAATGATATAGGCTTATAGGCTATGAAAGCAAATCGACGTCTAATGGCATAGTCCAAGGACCCCAGAGAACGGTCAGCGGTGTTCATCGTCGCAATGATGTACACATTCTCCGGAATCTGGAACATTTTCTTTGAATAGGGCAGAATAACGCTTTCGGCATTCTTGCGACCTTTTCTTTTGTCTATCTCAAGAAGCGTGATGAGCTCGCCAAATATCTTTGATACGTTGCCTCTATTCATTTCATCAATCACCATAACGTAAGGTTTGGTGTTTGATTCCATAGTTGTTGGCTTCTTGTACTTATCTAAAAGAGTCTTGACTTTGTCAAGGGTTATGGAATTCAAGCGATACACCGTACCCAAGGTTAAAGTCTTACCATCGTTCATGTCAACAATGTTCTCGTTGATTCCTTTCAAAATCCAATTGACCCTTCTTACGCGCTTGTAATCTGGAAGGCTGTCCAAGTATTCATAGTCGCCAGTTACTACGCCAACAGCATCTATTGTTTGATTTGAGAAGCAGCTCAGGACAATGTCGCCCTCTTTCATTTTGTTAATGAAGGCATCAAGAATCTGTTTACCCTCGCCGTTGTAAATACTCCAATCAGTCTCGTCAGATATGACAGCACCATATTCGTCCCATCCTATACGGATATAGTTATTTTCCATGCAGTCTGTACGTACGGGATTATGGCCAGTCCCCATTAAAGAAACCTTCCAAACCACAGCATTGTCTGCAATACCTGCCTGCTTATCTTTAACAACAGGACGCTCAGCATCTTCACATAGTTGCTTGAAGATGCCTTTTTCGACCTCGTATGTGATCTGATTATTGTCGTTGACCAACGGACGAATACCTTCTATCCAATCTTCGTAATCCATAGATTGGTGAAATGTAGTAAAGGCGATTCTTTTTTCTTGTTTAAGCTGATTGTAACGTTCCATCAGCTCGTCACGGCCTTTCTCATTTGCCTTAAAATCTGGATCACAGAGTAGAACGGCTAACTCTGGTACATCATAAGTTTTACCTGTACCAGGAGCACCATATAATACTATGTTCCTGCGTTTTTTCCAGGTTTCAACGATTGCATCATACCAAGTGTCATTCATATCAACCTCTTCAGCCGTGCCACCATTGTTGGCATTTGCAGATAATTCATAGAACGACTTTTCATTGATTATATTGGATTTCATTTTCTGCTTGATATCATTGAGAATAGACATGTATTCGTTATACTTAGGAGCACGTTTTGGAAGATCAATACCATATTGATTCTTGATATATTTTCTATTGGTACTGTCGAAAGCCAAGAAATCTTCGGGTCTGATCCAGAAAAGAGCCATAGTAATATTTACCTTGATGAGATATTGCTCTATGACTCGATTGTATTCTGTTTCAAAATCCTCATTCTTTACAACCTTCTCGAAAAGTGCCCAAAGATTTTCTATATCACTATCTTTACGATGCTTTCTAAATCCAAAGAAATGCGATTTTTGGTTGTTAAGAATAGGAATTCCAACGAAGTCAGAGGGTATGTCGGCCACAATACCCATTAGGCTTTTGAATAAAGAAGTAGATTTGATTCTGTTATTTAACTTGATTCCTCTATTGAATAACCCCATTGTAGTGAAAGGGTCAATGTCTGGACATAGATCATCCTCGCCATCTTGGTCATGAAGATAATTGGCCAGAAACTGTTCCCTGTGGTCATAAATCATTTTTAACAACGACTTTCGGTCATTGCGGTAATTCAGGAGCTTCTCTGCAAACTCCTTATAGAATGGAATCCATGTAAATTTCATATCATTCTTCTTTAGCTAATTAAAAACAATAGTGCAAATTTAGATAAAAATCCGAATTATAAGCCAGTTGGAATGAAAAACAGAATGAATATCACCGAGTGCTCGCTGCTTGAGTTAAAATGTCAAGACCGACATACCTAAAATCTTGCATCAACGTGCTCTAAGTCACAAATTATATTTATTTTGGGAAGAAATTAACATAGAGTTAAGTCAGCGGTTATCGGAAGAAACATAGAATCATACGGTGGCATTTGTTTGTTTGTCGATTTTTTACTTTCACGTAGAAGAGTCTTGGCTTTTCTGACACTGATACCATTGTTTTGCATCCATCTTGCCATACCACGCTTATTTACATGTTGCTCACATTGAAATGCTCGTAAACACGCTGTTGGATCATGGTTCAGTGCTTGTAGAAACATGTTCCACACACTTTTGTATCGTTCTGCTACTAACATATTTTGAGGTTTTAATAATGTGGCAGCAAAGGTAACAAGCATAATGATTAAAAAAAGGCTGCACCGCGGACACGCTTCCGCGCATTACTTATTTTAAGGGGCAGTGACTTTTTATCTTTCATGTTTCAGATTATGTTTGTAACTGCTTGATTATCAAATAGTCTGACGAGTGAAATTTAAAGTTCCATGCTTCAGATTAGATTTCAACCCTTCATTTTGTATCTCTTGCACTGAGGTTTGAAATCTCTTGCACTATACTTTTGTATCTCTTGCACCAAGAAATGAAATCTCTTGCACCAAGTTCCGTTTTTTTATCGTCAATGCTTGTAAAATGAAACATTGAAAGCAAAAATGAAACATACAACGCGTATGTTTCATGTTATGAAATGCTTATAAATCAATCGTTTATGTACAAAAAGTGAAACATTGAAACATGATAAGTCGTATCATTTGCGTAATAATAAACTGCAATTTGTCGAAAAGTTGCGCCACGAACGCGTCCTCACCTGGGGGCGACGCGTCCTCGCGTCAGCATTGCCAACTTGGAACTCGATGCCCCAGTTGGCAATACAGTTGCATCAATATAACCCAAAAGGGCCGACTCCAGCAAATGGAATCGGCCCTATTTTTTTTCGAAAGACTCGAATTTTATCGGACACCAATAATAAACGATATATGATTTTTGGTTACGCTTACTTCTTGGTTTTCTCCTCTTTTGTTTCTTTTTTCTTGCAGAGTACAACGGCCGAACGAGCTGGTAGGTAAAGTTTCAGCCAACCTTTGTGTTCGCGAGCCAAAAGTGGATCAAAGTTTGTCAAATGGCATACCGTGTCATCTGCTAAACCATTTCCGCCAAATTCTGTAGCATCTGTATTCAACACTACTTCGTAAGCGCCCTCTGGCACACGGAAGCCATACCCATCATAAGAGCGATTGGGCGAGAAGTTGAACACAAAGACTAAAGAACCACGCATATAGGCTAACACTTGGTCGCCGTCGTCATGCCATACTTCTTGCACAGGGAACTTTCGTATATCACTCTCAGTGTTGCGCAATAGATGTATCATCTTATTGTCAAAGTCGCCCAAATAGTGATAGCAGAGTTCGTGATTGTCAACCAAGTTCCACTGGCGTCGAGCGTACTTATAGCTCCAGCCATTTCCCTCGCGTGGGAAATCTATCCACTCTGGGTGGCCAAACTCATTGCCCATAAAGTTTAAGTAGCCGCCATTAATAGTTGATGCCGTGACAAGGCGTATCATTTTGTGAAGGGCGATGCCCCGATGTACGGTGTAGTTTTCGTCGCCCTTCTTAAAATGCCAATACATATCTGCATCGATCAGACGGAAGATGAGCGTCTTATCGCCCACGAGCGCTTGGTCATGACTTTCGCAGTACGAAATCGTCTTTTCGTCAGCGCGGCGGTTGGTAAGTTCCCATAGTATAGACGATGGGTGCCAATCCTCATCGCGGCGTTCCTTAATCGTCTTTATCCAATAATCAGGAATGTTCATAGCCATACGATAATCAAAGCCATATCCACCGTCCTTAAAGGGCGCTGCTAAGCCTGGCATACCGCTTACTTCCTCTGCTATAGTGATAGCAGAGGGGTTCACTTCGTGTATGAGAAGATTGGCAAGCGTTAGATAGCAGATAGCGTTATCGTCCTGATGTCCGTTAAAGTAATCAGGGTAACCGCAGAAGGCTTCTCCTAATCCGTGGCTATAATAGAGCATAGAGGTGACACCGTCGAAGCGGAAACCATCGAAGCGGAATTCTGTCAGCCAATACTTGCAGTTTGAAAGCAAGAAGTGTACGACCTCATTCTTCCCATAGTCAAAGCAAAGGCTATCCCAAGCCGAATGTTCATGTCGGCTGCCGGGATAGAAGAATTGGTTGGGATCACCAGCATAATTGCCAAGTCCTTCTACCTCATTCTTTACCGCGTGACTATGCACGAGGTCCATAATCACCATAATGCCTGCTGCATGTGCCTCGTCAATGAGTTGCTTAAGTTCATCTGGCGTACCGAAACGACTACTTGGGGCAAAGAAGGAACTTACATGGTAGCCAAAGCTTCCATAGTAGGGATGCTCGGCAATGGCCATTATCTGAATGCAATTGTAGCCATCGGCAATAATGCGCGGGAGAACGTTTAAGCGAAATTCATTGTATGTCCCGACCTTTTCAGCATCTTGCGACATGCCTATATGACACTCGTATATAAACAAAGGACCACGCTTGGGGCGGAACGTTTGCTTTTTCCACTCATAAGCATGCTCAGGGTGCCACACCTGCGCACTAAATATTTTTGTTTTTTCGTCCTGTACTACACGTGTTGCCCAAGCTGGCACACGTTCGCCTTGACCGCCGTCCCAATGTATTGACAGTTTGTAAAGGTCGAGGTGATGTAATGCTTTGGCAGGTAATTTCAATTCCCAGGTGCCATTTTCATCAATGCGTTTTAAGGCATAATTGGGAAGTTCTTGCCACTGATTGAAAGTACCCGTTAGGTAAATGGCAGTAGCATTGGGGGCCCACTCACGCAACACCCATTGGCGTGGTGTGCGATGCAGACCAAAGTACAGATGTCCATCAGCAAAGTCGCTTAGCGAGCCTTTTCCACCTGTTAAGTCAGCTATTTTGTTATTAACGTGTTCGTGTCGCCCTTGTATGGCTGCTTCAAAGGGTTGCAACCATTCGTCGTCTCTAACAATCTTTAATTGTCGCGGACGTGATACACGTTTTACCGCCTTCTTTTTTGTTGAAGTTGTGGCTTTCATGATATATTTAGTTTAATAGGTTTCTTACTTGCGTATTCCTATACTCTTTGGCTTGTCATACTTACAAGATAGTGGTGAGTCTATTGTACAACACGTCCATTAGAGTACTCTCCTTGCTTCGTTACATTACCATTGGCATCATACTCTTTGTATTTCCCATGCTTTTGTCCATCACGATAAGTGCAATCTATACGTGTACCGTCAGCACGTATCTCAACAGAGCGCCCGTCACGTTTGCCTTCGCGGAATTGTCCTTTAAAACGTCCTCCCGCAGCAAAACGCAACGTTCCCTCGCCGTCCATGCGATTATTCTTCCACTCTCCATTATACTCATCACCGTTTTTCCATTTGTACACACCGTGACCGTGCATCATATTGTGCTGCCACTGCCCAGTGTATGAAGCAACGCCTTTCCATTGAAATGTGCCTTGACCGCTTTGCTCACCATTCAAGAAATTGCCAACGTATGTGTCGCCGTTGGCAAAACGAAACGAGCCTTCCCCCGTTCGTTCTCCCATTATATATTGTCCTTCATACACGTCGCCATTGCGGAACTTATAGATTCCACGGCCGTCTTGCATGTCGTCTTTCCAATCGCCATTATAATAGTCACCGTCAGCATAGATGTATGTACCGCGACCGTTACGCTGATTTTTCAACCATGCGCCCTCGTACTTAGAACCGTCATTCCAATCAAAAATACCCTTACCGTCCTTTTGGTCGTTCACCCAATCGCCTTTATAATAAGCTCCACTTTTGTAAGTGTAGGTTCCCTTTCCATTGCGTACATCGTCTTTCCATTGGCCTTCGTATACATCACCATTATAGTAGTACATTTTGCCAAATCCTTCTTTTTGATTGCGATACCATGTACCAACGTAGCGATTGTTATTTACGGCATAGTAAGTCCCTTTGCCGTTACGCTCATTCTTTGTCCAGTTTCCTTCATAGCGAGAGCCGTCGGCTTCAGTAAATGTACCTTCGCCTTGTCGAAGTCCCTTAACAAAAGACCCTTCATAAGTGTCACCATTATCATATTGGACACGGCCCTTCCCACCTGGTTTACCACCTATGAGTTCGCCCGTATAAATGCCACCATCTTTCAACGTAACAGATCCTACAACAATCTTTTGCGCCCAAGCGCTTGACACTGACATGGCACTTATAAGCGCCCATATATATATTCTTTGCATCATGTTAAGTACCTTATAATCTAACTATCATTATTCGTTTATGAAATTGAAAGCGTCACTGCCTATTAGATAAGCACGCATCAACGCACAATCATCGCGTGACGCCTCAGCACGTTCCTATTCAAAATATTTTTCAGCCGCTGACTTACTTTTCGTTTTTTTGACAGGCTCAGTAGCTTCATTATTTGTAGTAGATGTTTCGACAGATTCCTCATTCTCGCTTCCCCCCCTTGAAGCTGCATGGCGATGCGTTGTCTCCTGCATAGAGACTGGACGATCAAAATCTCGCTCGGGGTCGTAACCTAAGGATTTGTCGGCATAGACGCGTCTCATATAGAGCGCCCACACGGGCAGAGCCGAAGCAGAACCTTGTCCTAAAGCCGTCGAATTAAAATGAATGTCGCGCTCATCACCACCTACCCACACAGCCGTAACTAATTGAGGAACACATCCAACAAACCAACCATCGGAGTTGTTGTTTGTTGTACCTGTCTTACCTGCTATCGGGCCTTTCATTTCGTAGGTAGAACGCAAGCGACGTCCTGTACCTTCATCAATAACAGCCTTCATCATGTCTATCATGTTATATGCCGTCTCTTCGCTATAGACTTCATTGGTTCGAGGGGTAAACTCTGCCACTACATTTCCTTCGCTATCTTCTATGCGCGTAACAAGCAAGGGGGCACGACGTATACCTTTCTCCACAAATGCCGTATAGGCAGAAGCCAATTCGGCTGGAGTAATATCGCACGTACCCAAACACAAGGGCAACGAGGGCTGCATATTGTCATTTGCCACACCCAAAGCATGAAGGTCGCGAACAAGTGCTTGCCCCGTAGGGTCGATTTGATACATAAGGCCAGCGGTTACCCAGTTGTTTGAACGGCTTAAGCCCCATTTCAATGTTACATGAGCACCGTATGAGGCTCTGCTACTATTACGAGGACACCAACCTCCATAGCTGCGTTGTATATTCAGTATAGTTGTACGTGGTGTTAAGCCTCCTTGCAATCCCATTGCATAGACAAAGGGTTTCATCGTCGAACCTATTTGGCGACGTCCTACCATAGCCATGTCATATTGAAAGTGCGAGAAGTCTGGACCTCCAACGTAGGCTTTCACTTGTCCCGTCATCGGATCGATTGATACCAATGCCGAGCGTAAGAACTTCTTATAATATAATATGGAGTCTATTGGAGTCATCGTCATGTCTACTTCACCACGATAGGTAAACATTGTCATTGGCACTTTGGTATGGAAAGCTTTATCTATCTCCTCCTCTGTTGCGCCCAATGACTTCATCATGCGATAACGATCAGACTGCTTGATAGCTCTCTTTATACGACGCTTTACATCGCTTCGACTAAGGTCTGCACTATAGGGGAAGTTGGGCGAGCTGCGTCGTTCTGCCTCAAACTTCGGTTGCAGGTTCTTTCCTACTTGCGCATAGACAGCTTGTTCTGCATATTGCTGCATGCGAGAATCAATGGTCGTATAAACCTTTAAGCCATCAGTGTAAATGTCATAATTGCTTCCGTCGCGTTTTTGATTCTTCTTACACCATCCATACAAGGGATCGTTTGCCCACATCAATGAGTCTTCATAGAACTGCTGACGCTGCCAAGCATGATAATTAGAAGGTTCTGGCTTTTCAGCCATCATTATGCGGCGTAGATACTCGCGCACATAAGCTCCCATACCTTCTTTATGGTCGATACGATGAAAGTTAAGTTTTAGCGGCTCTTCGCTTAACGTGGCATATTCCGTTTCAGAGAGTTTTCCTGCCTTTACCATTTGTTGTAACACGACATTGCGTCTGTCGCGGCAACGCTCTGGTTCGCGCACGGGATTAAAATAAGAGGGATTTTTACACATGCCAACAAGCGTAGCACACTCCGTCAAGGTTAAATCTTTGGGAGCTTTTCCAAAATAAACGTTTGCTGCAGTCTTTATACCTACAGCATTATGTAGAAAGTCAAAGTAGTTAAGGTAAAGTGTTAGGATTTCTTCTTTTGTGTAATGTCTTTCCAACTCTACAGCGATAATCCATTCCACAGGTTTTTGCATTAAACGCTGCATGGTCGATTCGGCTGAAGAAGAATAGAGTTGCTTTGCCAATTGTTGCGTAATAGTGCTACCGCCACCAGCCTCTTTATGTCCCATTACACCACGCTTTACGACAGCACGCATCACAGCACGAACGTCTATGCCTGAATGGTCATAAAAGCGCTCGTCCTCAGTTGCGACTAATGCATCAAACATGTGTGGCGAAATATTACCATAGCTTACAAATACGCGGTTTTCACTTCTCGACCATGTGCCCATAAGTCTACCATCAGCACTTATCACCTGTGAGGCATACTTACTTATAGGGTTTTGTAGTTCATCTATCGGTGGCATATAGCCAATCCAACCTTGTTCTACACAAAGCACAACAATTGCGCCAAGTAGCAAAAGCGCAGCATAAGTACTCCAAAGTATTTTGATTGCTTTCTTTCTCATAAATCGGTTGCAAATAGTGTGTGCTAATAGATCGTATTTGCACACATCATATTTGTTATTTCTTAATTTATAATGCAAACTTACAAAAAAAGTTCTTTGCATACAGCTTTTCAGCACTGAAAGAATGCCAAAAGCGAAATGTCAATAAGCATTACAGCGTCATTTTCCTGCTCTCATACAGTTTTTTTTGGAAACCAACCTCACCATTCTACCTGTAATCCGTCATAAGCCAAATGTACATGAGGAGGCAAAATTTCGTTGATACGTCGGTGCAAACCTATTTGGTGGCTCATGTGAATTAAATACGTTTCGCGTGCTCCTATTGCCTTGGCAAAGGTTAAGGCCTCATTTAAACTTTGATGCGAATGATGTGGATTTATTCGTAACGCGTTAACGATGAGTACATTTAAGTTTTTCAACTTCTCATCTTCGCTTTTTACCAAGTGGCTCATATCTGTAATGTACGCCATTTTTCCAATGCGATAGCCGTAAATTGGCATCAAGTCATGCATCACTTGAATCGGCTGAACAGTTTGATTACCAAGTAGGATACTATCTTTAGGATCTAAAGTAATAAGTTCTATATTAGGAACTCCAGGATATTTGTTCTTAGTAAAACAATATGGTAATCGCTGTCGTAAACTATCAGCGCAAAGTTGATTTGTAAAGATGGGCAATGAGTGTTCGAAACTAAAGGGACGTAAGTCATCAATTCCCCCCACATGATCATAATGTTCGTGTGTGAGCAACACAGCATCAATC
The DNA here is from genome assembly GCA_900540885.1 of uncultured Prevotella sp. GTDB lineage: Bacteria > Bacteroidota > Bacteroidia > Bacteroidales > Bacteroidaceae > Alloprevotella. The sequence goes on along the minus strand of UQHJ01000002.1, from coordinate 97,148 downwards.
GAGTCGCAAGACTGGCGTAACATTTGCTCACGGAAGTCGGGACCACAGTCTATTAAGATGTGACTTCCGTCGTCACCTATGTATAGTGCCGACGTGCGCAAACGTTTATCACGAGTATCATTTGAACGACATACCTCACACTTACACCCAATCTGTGGCACACCCGTACTTGTTCCCGTACCTAAAAATATCAACTTCGGCATAGCAACATCTCTGTTTATTCTATAAAATTGACCTCTGGGTGAAGCGTTATACCGAATTTACGCTCTACATCTGCAATCACCGCATTACTCAGTTGGACAATATCCTCGCCCTTCGCACCTCCGTAGTTTACAAGTACAAGCGCTTGCTTACTATAAACGCCTACATTACCAACACGTTTTCCCTTCCAACCACATTGTTCTATCATCCAGCCAGCGGGTATTTTCACTCCTTCGTCAACAACATAGTGAGGCATATCGGGATATTGTTGTTGCAAACTTTCGAATTTGCTTTGACTAACAACAGGATTCATAAAGAAAGAGCCAGCGCTTCCAATCTCAGCAGGGTCGGGCAATTTTGAACGGCGAACATCAATAATCACATTTCGTAGAACTTGTGCAGTAACTACCTCTGCATTAATATCATTCGCTTGTAACGCGCGGCTGATTGCACCATACGACAAGTCGGGAGCAAAACTTAACGACAAGCGATAAATTACATGCGTCACAATATACTTTCCCTTCATCTCGTGCTTAAACACACTGCTACGATAGGCATAGCGGCATTCTTCGCCCTTGAATTGGTAAACATTGCCTGTCGCCACCTCAACCGCTTCTACAGTATCTATATATTGACCAACATCTACGCCATAGGCACCAATGTTTTGCACAGCACTGGCTCCGACTTCACCTGGTATAAGCGAAAGGTTCTCTAAGCCATAATAGCCATGCGCTACACAATAGGCTACAAAATCGTCCCATACATACCCTGCGCCAACTCGAAGCCACACGTATTCTCCGTTACGTCTTACTATCTCTATGTCTTTTATTTCAGAATGTAACACAACTCCTTCGAAGTCATGAACAAAGAGAAGGTTACTTCCACCACCAATTTGAAGCCAGCGTTTTCCTTTCAAACTTGAAGTAATTGATTTCAGCTGCTCTACTGTTTGGTACGAAATAAAGTCTGTACACTTAGCGTCAATGCCAAATGTATTATGTGTTAAAAGCGAATACATTTCTTGGTAAATATATTTTATACTAACACTCTAATAAAAGTTGGTTAGTATGTTGGTTTTCAATGATTTAATTTTCTAATCTTTCAAGCATCCATGTCTTGCCATTTCGCACGAAAGTGAGTGAACACCCCATACCGCCAGACTGACTACAAATCATCAGGACACGTCGACGGCTATTGCCGTAACCTTGTCCGTAGTTTATATTCGTAATAGTACCCGAAGGCAACTTAGGACGATAGTCAGGCCACTGATTAAAATCAAGCAATCCTTCTATACTCTGAAAGTTTTCATAATCATAAGTCTTGAAATGGAACGGATTAAGAATGTGCTTCGACTGATATTTGTGATTTGATGAGAACTGAGCATAAAACTCATAGAAGTCACTATTAACGTTCTTACTCATTTTGTGTGTATCAAGAGCCGTCAAGAACCATTGTCCGTTCATCTTATCAAAAACGTATTGTTTCACTTTTCTCTGCGTAAGGTAAACCCATTCGAAAACCACATGATGCAGTGAAGTATCCTTTTCTGCCTTGATTGATTTTGAGTTGTCAAACACAAGCGTATACACATCTTGCTTCTCATATAAATGATCAAACTTCCACGCCCCCTTTGCTATAGGCTGATTAACACCATCAACCACATTTTTTAATGGAAATATAATCCGTTCATATTGGAAACGCTTGTTACTCATAAAAGAGTATATAAAATCATCAAACAACCCGTCTGCAGCCTTAGGCGGATTAGGAACGCTATCAGCAGTACACGTATCTAACGCCGAAGCTAAACTATCACTCTTTCCAGCAGCCTCTTCTTTTGGTTTTCCGCTTGTACATGAAGCAAAAAGCAGCACACACACAAGCATATAAAAGAACTTTTTCATCATAAATACCTTTATTTTGAGTGGCAAAAGTAAGCCTTTTCTGTGTAAGACGTACATATTTAAGAAGAAATATTTATCTTTGCATTAAAAATAAGCAATAACGCGATGTTAATAGATAAAATACAAGCTTTATTAAGCGAGGTTGGAGGCTTACAAGCCACAGACGAGAAAGCGCTTGAAGCGCTCCGCATTAAATACCTTAGTAAAAAAGGTGTAGTAAACGACCTTATGGGTGAATTTCGTAACGTTGCTCCAGAGCAAAAACGCGAAATTGGTATGAAGCTCAATGAGCTAAAATCTGCATTACAAGACAAACTTACCGAATTACGTCAAAGCCTTGCTACAAAAGAAGACGACCATTCTGACTTAGACCTTACACGTACGCCTTACCCTATTACATTAGGCACACGTCATCCTTTGTCTATTGTTAAGAATGAAATCATTGATATATTTTCACGTTTAGGCTTCTCTATTGCTGATGGTCCCGAGGTGGAAGACGATTGGCATGTTTTCTCTTCACTTAACTTCCCCGAGGATCACCCCGCTCGCGATATGCAAGATACCTTTTTCGTAGAGCAACACCCCGACATTGTACTTCGTACGCACACAAGTTCAGTACAAAGCCGCGTAATGGAAAACTCTAAGCCGCCTATTCGCGTATTGTGCCCTGGTCGCGTTTATCGTAATGAAGCCATCTCTGCCCGTGCACACTGCTTCTTCCATCAGGTCGAAGGACTTTACATCGACAAAGACGTCAGTTTTACCGACCTTAAGCAAGTATTGCTTACCTTTGCACGTGAAATGTTTGGTCCCGATACAAAAATCCGTTTGCGCCCCTCATACTTCCCATTTACAGAACCAAGTGCAGAAATGGACATTTCTTGCAACATCTGTGGCGGCAAGGGTTGTGCCTTCTGCAAGCAAACAGGTTGGGTAGAAATCTTAGGCTGTGGCATGGTTGACCCCAATGTGCTCGAAGCGAATGGCATTGATAGCAAAGTTTACAAAGGTTATGCATTTGGTATGGGTGTTGAACGTATTACCAACCTTAAATATCAAATAAAGGACCTCCGCCTCTTCTCTGAGAACGATGTACGCTTCCTTGATGAGTTTACCTCTGCCAACTAAAATTCACGTATAAGAAGTCAAGTCCTATTTAACTACTATAGTACATTTGACATCTTTACACCATACAAAAAAATAGCATCCCCTCCACTAATCATTCAAAGCAACGATAAGCGGAGGGGTTTCTTGTTCCTATACTACAATGATCAATCTTGCAAGACATTTACTCGAGACATTACTCATTGAGTGTAACATTTCAGCAGCTAATAGCGTCCGTCTCGCACAAATTATAGTAATTGCGCTACTCCTTTTACTGTGCTATTTCATTGCGTGGACTTTCAGAAAATACGCCATGCCCGTCATACTTCAAATGGTTGAGAAAACAGAAACGAAATGGGACGATTATCTAGTCAATCGCCCCGTATTAAGCGCTACAAGTCAACTATTTCCCTGCATATTAGTGTACATCTTATTGCCTTTATGTTATGACAACATCACGACTTCTATCACTTACGTTATCATCTCTCACTCTTTACAAGTTTACATAACGATCTGTGCGACGCTACTTGTTACATCATTTCTAAAAAACCTATCCGTTGCACTTGCTAAAAAATACGAGGAGTATCACCTAACAGGTATATTACAATTCATTCGCTTAATCATCATATGTTTAGGAGCTATCGTCTCCATTTCGCTGCTATTCGGCTACAATCCCATACGCGTCATTGCAGGCTTAGGTGCTGCAGCCACAGTGTTAATGTTGATTTTTAAAGATTCAATCTTGGGATTGGTGGCGGGCATACAACTCTCGCTGAACAAGATGCTTAAAGTTGGCGATTGGATTACCATTAAAAAACTTGACATTGATGGCAAAGTTGAGGAAATATCGCTTACTACGGTTAAAGTGAGGAATTTTGACAATACCATTTCTACCATTCCGCCCTATACGCTCGTTAGCGATACTTTCCAAAATTGGAATGCTATGGTCACCACAGGAGCACGTCGCATTAAACGTACTCTATATATTGATGTACAAAGCATAAGAAGCCTCTCGCTCTCTGAAATCGAAGCGCTTATAGCTGAAAAATTGCTTTCTCAGAAAGACATAACAAATAACACCAACATCAACCTTACATTATATAGACACCACCTTAGCGAACTATTTAAAAAGGACAAAGATATCGTACAAGATCAATGGATACTAGTACGACAACTTAACCCCACACCGAACGGCTTACCACTCGAGATTTGGTTGTATACTAACAACACCAATTTCGTTGACTACGAAGAGGTTGCTGCCAGCCGAATAGAAAGTATAATTGCTCTTCTACCGACATTTCACTTACAAATGTTCCAATCACCTACAAGTTCTGACTTTCATAACATAAAACCGTAATTATTCCATCCAAACCATATTGAAAATAAAAAATGAGGAAAAGCTCTAAAATAGAACTTTTCCTCATTTTTTATTTTTCAATACGGTTTGGGACTAACTTACCCGTCAACATATTGAAATTTGTCTACTTATCAATAAACTTACTTGATAATATCCAATTCGCGGAACACCTTAGCTAATGCTGCTACCGCGCGATCTACCTGTTCCTTCGTGTGAGTAGCCATCAATGCTACACGTACCAATGTATCATGAGGAGCACAGGCAGGTGGGATTACGGGGTTGATGAACACACCTTCGTCAAAAGCACGTGCCGTAGCAATGAAAGTCTTCTCTGTATCACGTACGTAAAGGGGAATGATCGGTGATTCCGTATCACCAATTTCAAAGCCTTCCTCGCGAAAACGTTTTAATGCATAGCGCGTAACGTCCCACAAAGCTTCAATGCGTTCAGGCTCGTTCTGAATGATGTGCAAAGCCTCTAAGGCACAAGCCGTTGCAGCAGGCGTATTTGATGCTGAGAAGATGTAGGTACGAGCATTATGGCGCAACCAATTGATGATGCTCTCGTCAGCTGCTATAAAGCCACCGATTGAAGCCAACGACTTACTGAAAGTACCCATGATAAGGTCTACCTCATCAGTCAAGCCAAAGTAGTCACACACACCGCGTCCTTGTCGACCGAATACACCCAAGCCATGAGCCTCGTCCACCATGATTGTTGCGTTATACTTGTGCTTCAACTTAACTATCTCAGGCAAGTTAGCCAAATCGCCTTCCATAGAGAACACACCGTCTACTACAATCAATTTCACAGCCTCAGGAGCACACTTTTGCAACTTGCGTTCTAAGTCAGCCATATCGTTGTGCTTATACTTTAAGCGTTGAGCAAACGACAGACGACAACCGTCAACGATTGAAGCGTGGTCACGATCGTCACAGATTAAGTAGTCTTCACGACCTAACAAAGCAGGAATTACACCAGAGTTTACTGTAAAGCCAGTTGAGAAGCAAAGTGCATCGTCCTTGCCTACAAACTCAGCTAATTCCTTCTCTAATTGCAGGTGGAGGTCAAGCGTACCATTCAAAAAACGTGAACCAGCACAACCTGAGCCGTATTGCTCCATAGCCTTGATGCCAGCCTTAATAATGCGTTCATCGCCTGGCAGACCCGTATAGGCATTCGAACCAAACATTAATACGTGGTGACCACCCATTTCTACTTCGGTTCCTTGTTTGCCCTCAATGGCACGAAAATAAGGATACACACCTTTGGCCTTATATTCTTGCGGAAGTGTGTACTTCGCTAATCTGTCTTGTAAAATTCCCATTTGTTTTACTTTGAATGTAAAGAGGCTAAAAGGGGTGGGGGATCTTATTACTTTATCTCCTTTTGCTCTTCTATATTATAATTTTTGGGCAAAGGTACACAAAAACTTTAATTTATGTGTAATTTAATTATAAAATGCGCACATTTGCCAGGTTTTTATGCATTAATCAGCTCAAATCGTTATTTCAGTACAACGCGGTCGCCTAAGAGTTTGGCTAGTTCGCGTTCTATCTGGCTTATTTCCATATACTGTCGCATCAGCTGTTTAGCCTTCTCGGGGGCATTCATGAGTTGAGGGTTACGCAGTTCTGTCAGCAAGTGCTTGAGTTGTTCCTTTACGATTGCGTGCTTATAGTCGTGTAAGATGCGAGGCACAACATTGTCAAGCCTATATTGTTCCTCAATGTAGAGGTCGCGCTGCTTACTGCTCAACACAAAGTCATCTTGTCCCACATCAGCCGCCAGTTTACTAATACGAGGGTCAGGGTGATTCAAAAAGTAGGGGAGTGCCTTCCACCCTTGTTCGTCAACGTGGGCCAATGCCTCACTGAGCACTTGCTTATAGACTGCATTGTGTAGCGTGAGTCCGTCCGCTTGTAGGTCAGTGTCAATGTAGTGCGCCACGCTTATCTGTTGCAAAGCCGCATTGCTCACCTCCGTTTGGTTCGCTGCCTTTTCTGCATCTGCTTCAGCCACGTCCTCAGCCGCGTCAACAACGTCCATAGGCATATCGCCATAACGTACGATAAGGGCCACCAACATACGTTCCTCGGCTAACTCCGTTTCGCCCAACATGAGTTGCTGCATGCGCTCTTCATCAGCAGCCATTGCCGCATCCTCGTCGGCAGCATGTGCGTCGTCTGTAGCATTGCCTTCGTTTTTTTTACGTTCAGCCTGCAGCTTCGCACGGTGTTGCTTATTTATTTCATTAACAATAAGTTCTTCGCTAACGCTCAGACTGGTGGCACATTCGTGAATGTACATTTGGCGCACCACTTCATTGGGGATAACCGAAATGCTCTTCACCACGTTTGTCACCAATTCAGCACGTTTCAAGGGGTCGCTCTGTGCATCGCTCATCAACAAGTCTATCTTAAACTTGATAAAGTCCACCTGATGCGTATCAATGTATTTCTGAAACTCCTCAGCCTTGTGTTTACGTGCAAAGCTATCAGGATCATCACCGTCGGGCAGTAGCAGCACTTTTATGTTCAATCCCTCTGCCAACAACATATCAATGCCTCGCAAACTGGCTTTAATACCAGCCGCGTCACCGTCATAAAGCACCGTTATATTGTTCGTAAATCGGTGTAACAGACGGATTTGTCCCTCCGTAAGTGAAGTACCAGACGAAGCAACCACATTTTCTATGCCGCTTTGGTGCATAGAGATTACGTCAGTATATCCTTCAACTAAGAAGCAGCGTTCATGCTTCACAATAGCGCTTTTGGCCTGATAGAGTCCATAAAGTTCGTGGCTTTTGCTATAAATGTCGCTTTCGGGCGAATTGACGTATTTACCAACGTTTTTCTGCTTTTCTGTGTTCAACACACGGCCACCAAAGGCTACCACACGCCCCGAAACGCTATGAACAGGGAAGATAACTCGACCACGATAACGATCAAAGATTTGTTTATCCTCCGTCTCGAAGCACAATCCCGTTTTGAGTAAATACTCCTTCTTGAAACCATGCGAGAGGGCAGCCTGTGCCAACGCGTCGCGCTGTTCAAGCGAGTAGCCCAACGAAAACTTTCTGATAATATCGTCTCTAAATCCGCGCGAACGATAGTAAGCCATACCTATGGCCACACCGTCTACAGTGTCGTGCAGTATTTTCTCGAAGTATTTACAAGCCCATTCGTTGAGGGCAAACATACTTTCGCGCTCATTTTGTTGAAGTTTTTCTTCGTTTGTAAGTTCCTTTTCCTTTATCTCGATGCCATACTTTCGTCCTAACCATTTAATAGCTTCGGGGTAGGTCATGTGTTCAAGTTCCATTAAGAAGTGAACAGCATTGCCACCTTTGCCACACGAGAAGCACTTATACATCTGTCTAGCTGGCGAAATGCTAAACGATGGGGTACGTTCGTTATGGAAGGGACACAACCCCTTATAATTGGCACCTGCCTTTTTGAGGGTCACGAATTCACTCACCACGTCGACTATGTCGGTAGCGTCCATCACGCGTTGTATGGTTGCTCTGTCTATCATGCTAATGTGATTATGTGATTATGTGCTAATGAACTAATGAGCTAATTGCCTAATATATTAATGAGTAAATATACGAATGCCTTAGAATGCTATTAAACATAACACTGATTCTTTTCATTTTACGAGTGAGCAATATGCAATGCATATTATGACGGATATTATTAGCATTCACTCACTTTCTGTTGCTCCATCAAATAAGCTGCAAAGAGTTCGGCACCAAGGCGTACCATACGCGGACATGGGCGCTTTTTATAATACTGCATTGTACGAGCTTCAGCCTCGGACGAGACTTCAGGTTTTCTGAGCCCTAAAAGTTCGGCACAGATTATGGACCCTGTCTGCGACTTAAACTTTTCGGCTAATTGTTGGACAACAGCATAATTATGACTTTTGCCAGCTCGGTCGGATCCTTCGGTCGCTCCACAGTCAAGGCCGGCTAACATAAACATGCCACAGGCTGCACCACACGTCTGACGCATACGCCCTATGCCACCACCAAATGAGGCTGACATACGTAGTGCTTGTTCGCACGTAAAACCATATAAATCAGCAAAAGCGGCTACCACACTTTGCGAGCAATTATAGCCTTGCATAAAGTTGTCAACGGCTTGTTCCACCCGCTTTTGCGCCTCTTCTGTTGATATTTTGGGGCTTATCTGTTGCTTTTCTTTCATTATTATTCTACTTTTGCTGCAATAGGGCTTCTTCCTTCCTTAGAGTGAAGATTCTAGATGTCAATATTTAATCACAAAAACATGAATAAAATCAACACCATTAAAACCATTTCTGCTTTGGTTATCAGTGCTTTAAGTTCAGCGTCGTGTCAAATGAATTTTGACGAACGTCTACAGCATGAGGCTGAAGATTTTACCAAAAACAATTGTCCGCAAGAACCTGAGGCTGGCACACGGCTTGACAGCGTAGCATACAGTCCTCAGAGTAAGACCTATACCCTATATTATAGCCTCTCGGCTGCTAACGAGGCTTTGTATCGCGAGCAGTCTACCCTACTCCATTATATGCTTCGTCAGCGATTAATTGACAATTCGGACTATAAGGAGGTAAAAGCCCAGCGTGTCACCTTTGCTTACGAGTATCGTTCGCAAACAACGGGTTCTGTGGTGTACGAGACGCAAATTAAGGCTGAAGAGTACGAACGATAAGTTAATGTGCAAATGTGAGAATGTGCAAATATATAATAATGCTTTTAATTATTCGTTTTACAATTACAAAGCGTTTATTTGTACATTCACGCATTTCTCACGCATTTTTACATTCAAGCATTTGCACATTCACTACAGTTCCTCTTCGATTGACTGTAAGCAGTGGGCTAATTGGTCTGGACATGAGGTGAGTTTGTTACCACAGCGAATGCCTTGTAGGCGTTCTATGACCTCTTCCTTCTTCATGCCCTTTACCAGTGCTCCAATGCCTTGCAGATTACCATTGCAGCCACCGTCAAAGCTAACGGAAGCTATACGGCCGTCGTCTGTAAGGTCGAGATGAATGCAGCGTGAGCAAGTACCTTGTGTTTGATAATCAATGTGTTTCATATCGTGTTATAAAGCAAAAAATGAGGTTATAAAGTTATATGCCTTTGATTAAGGCAGCGTAGAGTAAGTTAAACTATCTACCCTTTTTTATTCTAACTTTATAACCTCAGTAGTTTTCTTACGTTTACTGACAAATACGTCCTCCCTTCTTTAGTCCTCGGCAGGCTTCATGTTGGTGTAAACCGTCTGAACATCGTCAAACTCTTCGAGTCGTTCTACCATCTTGTCTATGCTTTCGCGCTCTTCGTCGGTAACGTCCTTGAGGTCGTTAGGAATGTAAGTAAACTCTGCAGCAAGTACTTCGAAGTCGTTCTCTTCAAGGTGTTTTTGAATCTGTGAGAAGCACTTAGGGTCGCCATAAATGGTTACGCTGTTTTCTTCTTCATCTTCGTCGTACTCGTCTTCTACGCCATAGTCAATGAGGTCGAGTATAAGTTCGTCCATGTCGACACCTTCCTTCTTACGGATAGTGAATACGGCCTTGTGGTCGAAGAGGTAAGCCAACGAACCCATTGTGCCGAGGTTGCCGTTAAACTTATTAAATACCGAGCGAACGTCGCCTACCGTGCGAGTAGCATTGTCAGTCAGTGTATCGACAAAGATAGCCACACCGTGAGGGCCATAGCCTTCATAGGTCATTGTCTTGTAGTCGCTTTGGTCTTTACCGCAAGCATTCTTGATGGCACGCTCAATGTTGTCCTTGGGCATGTTTTCGCGCTTACAAGTGGCAATGATAGCACGAAGGGTAGGATTGTTTTCGGGTTCAGGACCGCCAGCCTTTACGGCTACTGCAATCTGTTTACCTAACTTCGTAAATGTACGAGCCATGTGGCCCCAACGCTTCAATTTTGTTGCTTTTCTGTATTCAAAAGCTCTTCCCATAGGAGTATGTGATTTAAAAGTGCAAATGAGAGCATGGGTAACTATGCAAATAATTAAATGTGCAGATGTACTAATACCCTTATTTGCTATTTTGAATATTTTTTGTTCTAATGATATGTTTTTTAGCTTTAAGATTATTAGGTTATAAAGTTTGATTACACTGATAGTCAGTAGATCTAACTTTATAACCTTCTAACCTATAATAGCCTTATCGCAGTGTTGCACCAAGTTGCTTTTCGAGATTAGTAATAATCTTCTTCATCACAGCATCAGTCTGCTTGTCATTCATCGTCTTCGTCTCGTCTTGCAAAACGAAGTTGACTGCATAGCTCTTCTTGCCATCAGGGAGTTTCTCACCTTCATATACGTCGAAGAGCTCTACCTTCTTAAGGAACTTCTTATCAGAGGCATAAGCGATTTGTTCTATCTGGCCAAACTCTACGCTCTTGTCGATGAGTAGTGCGAGGTCGCGGCTTACAGTGGGGAACTTGCTTATCTCTTTAAACGAGACGGGGCCCTTCTGTAAGTGCTTCATCATCATTGACCAATTGATCTCAGCGTAGTACACCTCTTGTTCGAGATTGAATTGGGCGGTGATAGCTTTCGCAACGATGCCAAACTCTACCATTACCTTTCCGTTGCGGTCGGTGAAGGCAAGGCTCTTGGCGAAGATGTCGTTTGTGCCTTGTACTACCTTTAAGCCGCCTAAATGTACACCCAGACGTGCCATGATGTTCATCACGTAAGCTTTAAGTTCATATACGCTTGAGGGTTCTGTAGCGTGTGCCCATGAGCCTTCTACGTGATTACCCATAAGCCAAAGGCCTAAGAAGTGGGCTTGACTATAAGCGTTGAGTGTGTGGTCGGCTGTGTGTTTGCTCGAATTGTAATAGTAGCAGTTGCCACTCTCGAAGAAGCGGAGGTTGCTATTCTTACGGTTTACATTGTGCGCAATGCTTTCAAGGCCTCCAAAGAGGAGCGTCTGACGCATTACGTTGAGGTCGCTGCTTAAGGGGTTCAGCACGCGTACGAGTTCGTCTGCAGTGTATACCTTGAGGTCGTTATAATAAGCCGCTTTAGTGAGTGAGTTATTCAGTATCTCGCGGAAACCTTGACCTACTAATTGCTCGGCAACGATATTCTCAAGCTTGTTGGCACGATCAACATCGCCTTTAATTGTAAGGCTTGACTTGACAGAGGTGGGTATCTCTACATTGTTGTAACCATAGATGCGCAGAATGTCTTCTACCACGTCGCAGGGGCGCTGTACATCAACACGATAGGCGGGAATTTCGAGGCTAATACCTTCGGCCGTTTCGCTTGTAATTTTCATTTCGAGCGAAGTGACTATCTCTTTGATTACTTCAACGGGAATGTCCTTACCTACGAGGTCGTGAACGTACTTATAGTCTAAGTCAACGTTAAAGTGTTTAACAAGTCCTGAAGCTTCAACGTCCTTTATATCCATGCTTATTGTGCCACCAGCCAATTCTTTCACCAAGAGGGCAGCCACTTTGAGGGCATAGATTTGTCCATCTGGGTCGACGCCGCGCTCAAAGCGGAAGGAGGCATCTGTGCTAAGGCCATGACGACGTGCGCTCTTTCGAATCCATGTGGGGTGGAAGTAGGCGCTTTCGAGTAATATATCCTTTGTCGTGTCGTACGTACCTGAGCCACGGCCACCCATTACGCCAGCGATACACATGGGTGCTGAAGCGTTGCAAATGGCGAGATCGCGATCGGTGAGCGTATGTTCTACGCCGTCGAGCGTTTGGAATTTTGTTTCGTTGGGCATGGCTTTCACTATCACCTTGCCACCCTCTATCATATCAGCATCAAAGCAGTGGAGGGGCTGTCCGTAAGCCATCATTACGTAGTTCGTAATGTCGACAATGTTGTTGATAGGACGTAGGCCAATGGTATTGAGTTTCTCTTTCAACCATTCGGGGCTTTCCTTCACCTCACATCCTTTGATCGTTACTGCGCAGTAGCGAGGGCAAGCTTCAGTGTTTTCTACCTCAACGTCGATGTTAAGTTCGTGATTATCTACTTTAAAGGCTGAGACGTCCATGCGGTGAAGCGCTGTCTTTTTGCCATTGCGAACGAGCCACGCGTAGAGGTCGCGTGCCACACCATAGTGTGAGCAAGCGTCAGCGCGGTTGGGAGTGATATCTACTTCGATTACGTAGTCACTCTCCAGACCGTAATATTCGGCGGCTTTGAGTCCTACAGGTGTATCTTCGGGTAATACGATGATGCCGTCATGGCTATTGCCTACGCCTATTTCGTCTTCGGCACAAATCATACCCAAACTTTCAATTCCACGCAACTTTGAGCGCTTTATGGTGAAGCACTGGTCACCGTCGTAGAGTTTAGTACCGATGGTTGCTACGATCACCTTTTGGCCTGCTGCTACATTGGGGGCGCCACATACGATTTGCTGTGGAGCGTCGCCTCCAAGGTCGACTTGGCAGATGTGCATATGGTCGCTATTGGGGTGGGGCTCGCAACTTACGACGTGGCCTACGACCAATCCTTCCAGTCCGCCTTTGATGGCTTGAACTTCTTCTACACCGTCTACTTCAAGTCCTTCGCTTGTCAGCGCGTCGGCCACCTCTTGTGCGGTGAGGTCGAAGTCAACGTATTCTTTCAGCCATTTATAAGATATATTCATAATTTTGTGTTGTGACTTAAATTTCTTCTTTTGAGCAAGTTTTACCCTATATCTGCACACTTATAAGTGTACAATACAAGTTTTAGACTGCAAAGTTACGATTTTTTCTTATGCAACAAAGGGCTTACAGAGGCTTTTTAGGTGCTTGCGCACGGCTCTTTCATTTAAGATTTCGTTGTTCACTTAAAAATGTTGTTTTTTATACTATTTCAGCAGCGAATCCAAATATTTTATTCACTATCTCAAGATTTAATTGCGTGTTCGGGTTATTCTCGAACACGTCAATATTTTTTGGACGTGTAATCTTCTGTTTTGTTAATAGAAACATTAAAAGCCTTGCAACGCCTGTTCTTTTGATTGGAACGACACAATGAGAAGCGGTTGAACTTCTCATAAATGTCCAAGCCACGTCCAAGAGCTATAGTCCACCCGGTATCTGTTTTGATGAAGCGATCATGATCTGCCTTAAAGTCGTAAGTGAACTCTATGCCCATCGGCAGCAACTCGTCGGCCAAATCATTGAACGAGTCTATCACCTCAGCCACTTTTTCGTCATCGTCATTTTGCGTACTCAGATGAATTTTTATAGTGTCTTGCTGGGGTGACACATCTTTCACCATTTGTATGAAATCTACTAAATTGTCTATCTGATAAGGTTGGCGAATGAAAGGAGCGGTTATGCAGATTTCCTTTACAGTGCGCAGATAATTACCAAACAGATCTTTGTAAGTCACCCCACCCTGGTTTTCTCTTATGGATATAGTCTTGGCTACAAGAGGTTTTATGCGAGGCCGAGAACCAGCCATTCTTGTTTCGTGCTTATTTTCCTGTCCATCGTTTTTATCCATATATTCTGCCCATCGTTATCCTCCGTCGTATGGATTGACCTGTGCTCGATATTTTCAAGTGTTTCCGCCTTTATGGTCTCGCCACTTTTCAGCCATGTGTATTCAAACTTCGCCGGCTCGGTGCAGAAAGTGCTGTCGATGACGTACAACTGGTCTTTAACACGTTTGCGCCCTTCTGCCGAAAAGTCAATAAGTTCCTTAGTTTCCTCATCCGTTATTTTTTACCATCAGGATTGATGAGTTTCATCATGCCAGAGAATGTTTTCCAGATGGCAAGGTGGTCGCGCTCGGAAAGCAAACCATCGAACTTGGCATAATCATTCAACAATGCTGTGCAATCGTCATTGCGCAGAGCATGTAACACGGCTGCTATGTAGTCCATGATGAGACCATACCCTTTAGAGAAACTGTTCTTTTTCAACATCTTGATTTTCCACTCTGGATTGTATAGATGCATACGGTCAAGGAATGCACCCTTGATAAAAGAAGTAGGAATGCTCTCAAACAGATGACTATTCTCCAACATATATGGCACAGTATGCTTTGTGTTGCCAACAAAAGACATAGATGCACTTGCCTCATGTGTACCCTTACCACGGTTGAACGACTTGTTAGCAAGATAGTTCTGCATCGTGTCAATAAGTACAGCATCTACATTGCGACCTTTCTGCTGTTCAAACTCGTCCCATGCCACAACGTCCCAATAACCTACCAATCCAAGATTATGCTTCAAAGGTACTACCTTCACGAAAAAAAGCGAAGAAGATGTGATAAAATTGCGTTTTTAGGCAAAAGTTTTTCTTGATATGCTTAATTTTTAACCCTTATTGTATCAAACTTTGTCTCTCTTGTATTATTCCGTATATCAAGGAAAATGAGTAACTTAGATGTGATAAAAAACAATACTCAAAACTCAAAGCCTTGAGCAAAATTACAAAAATCCCGTCAGAGATTCGCAACTTTTAAACTGCAATTTATCTGCCTAATTGGGGGGGCGGGTTTGTAACCCGCGGCAGCAGCATGTTGTAGATATTCAAAGCATTCTTCTGCTGCCGCGGGTTAAAAACCCGCCCCCCAATTAGGCAGATAAATTGCTGTTTGAAAGCCCCTATGAAATGTTTTAGAACGTCCTAAATAGGTATTGGCTTACGTATATTTTACCAATGGCGTTTTTTGCTTTCATGTTTCATTTTATGTTTCAATTCGTTGATAATCAACACGTTCAACGACTGAAACATACGACTTTTATGTTTCACTTTTAGTTTCAATGTTTCATTATAAAAACACTGAGGGAGAAAAATAAAAACACTGTGGGAGCGATCCAAAAACACTATGGGAGCGATTCAAAAACACAGTGGGAGCGTGAAAGCATTCCCTCAGTGTTTTGAAAAATGAAACATGAAACTAAAGATGAAACATAAAAGTCGTATGTTTCACTTTTTGAAATGATTGATATTCAATTACTTACAACAAAAAAATGAAACATGAAAGATAAATCAAAGGTTCTGAAAACGTATGGATATATGTGAGATAAACTTCAATAAAGATATCAATGAACATTATAATCCTGGGCACCATAAGGGGTGACAAATTTGCGCGATAAAAAATTGAAAGTTTTTTAGGGGCGTGAAAGTTGGGCTAACAATATGGATTGGAGGAATACTTACCAAAGAAATAAAATGAGGAAAAGCTCTATTTTAGAGCTTTTCCTCATTTTATTATTTTTCAATACGACTTGGAGGGAATGATTACAAAGCAGCCGCACAATCATCACTGATTATACGGCTGCTATTTTAAAGTTTACCTCACTAATTAGTTAGGGAAAGTAGGAGTAGTACCAAAGTCTTTGTAGCCAGAGTCGAAAAGGTCGACAGAATTTGAGATTTCTTCAACCATACCATCAGGCATAGCCTTCAAAGTGCCGTCTGCTACAAGAGCATCCATATCGGCCTTGAACTCATCGTACATTTCCTTATTGAAGCATTGCCACTTGTTACCATAGTCGCCAATGTAGAGTGCAACCTGACGAAGGAATCCCCAATGGTCAAAGTAGGGCAAGAGGTTGTAACCTGAAAGACGAGAAGTCTTACGAATGTAGTTCAACACATAGGGCATAGAGTTCTCCCACTGTGTACTACGTTCGTTTACATAACCACTCTTCACCCAGCAAGAGTTAGGATAGAGTTCAACCAACTTGCTATAGAGGCCATTCTTATTATTGTTCTGAACAGCAGCAACCAACTCATACTTATCAAAGCCCTTAGCCTTTTCGATAGATGAACCACCGTTTACATCATCAGTCTGACGGAGTGCTTCATACCAATCGGGAGCGAAGTCGGGTTTGCCATGAGTTGTGAAGTAGTTATACAACATGACGAAGGGGCAAAGCGTTTCACCTACACCTACTTCACTGATGTGTAATGCATGAGCAGGGTTCTTAGCATAAGTGGTTACAGTTGAGTCTGACATGCTTTCACAAATCTGACGCAAGGCAGCATTGTTCATAAGGTGCTTATTCAAGAAGGCCAAACGACGAGTACGGCTATAACGACGACCTACCACCATATTACCTTCACCTACATCATACGAACCATTATCTTTCTTGGTTACAGGACCGCTTACCTCAATATCATTAATATTGTCTTGAATGAAGTGCTTACGAGCTGTCGGCCAAGCGTTGATCTTATCACTTTCGTGATAGCCCATCTTCATAATGTTGTAATATGAGTTCATGTTGTTAGTAACTTCACTCATACCTGCCCAACAGAAGTAGGGGTGCATCTGGTGTTGGTGACCCCACTCGTGTGAAAGACCCCAAATGGCATCGTTGTCATTGTAAACAATTGTCTTGCAATTCAATACACGACTCTCTTGGTTATGGTGGAATGATACACCGAAACCACCTTGGAACATGTAGTAAGTATAGTTGGTGTAAGCCATGGTACGATTGTCAGGTTCGCTATTATACTTCTTGAAACCTAACAAATCATGCTCCCACTGAATGAGTGAGTCAAGCACGTTCATGTACTGACGATAGCCAATAGAAGTACCATCTGTGGCCTTGCAATACTTATGCAAACCTTCTGATGTCCATACAGAGTGAACCTTTTTTCCAAGCACGTCCATACATACGTTCTTCGCATTAGCAGTGAGTTCGTGCATCTCGTCATTCGTCTTATCTTGAGAGAGGTAGCCATTTACATCACCATTAATGAAGTGAACAGTCAACTTGGGCTGCAACTCAGGATTAGCGTCGGCATAGTAGCAAATGTATGCTAAACCATCATAGTCGAAGTTGTAGTTGACAAAGTTTAATCCATTGTGCAAAGAGTAGCTGAAGCTCTGAGGATTACCACCATCGAAGTTTGAGCCATCCTTACCTACGTACCAAGCAGTAACAATCATAGGAACGCTCTTGCCCTCAGGCAATCCTGATACGGCAATGGCATGCTGTCCCTTTGTGATGTTGATACCCGTAACGCCCTGACGTTGGTCGTAGTACTTACCAGGAGCATTCCAGATATTACTTTGGGTAACGTAAGAAAGTTTAGCAGTATATTCGCCTACGCGATAGTTCTTGTCGTATGACTTGTCTAAGAGGCCAAGCGCGAGGTCGCGAATAAAGTCGTACTTAATGGTTTGAATCTGCTCTTTGGTTACGCCTTCTTTCAATGCTGACATTGAGCTGTCCGTAAACAATGCATTATAGTCGACTGCTTCGCTGTTATACTTCATGAAGCGCATCTCTGCACACGAAGCATTGTTGTTTGCAGCACTCAACACCTTTAGTTGAATTGACTTAACATCGTCTAATCCCGTAGTGCCCAAAGCGATAGGACCACCAGAATTGCCTAAGTCAACGGTAGTAATTAAAGTGTAAGTTGTTTCGCTACCACACTTTGCATAAACCTCTACCTTACCAAAGTTACCATTTGAATTGCCGTCTTGACGAGTTACATACTCAATGTAGTCAATGTGGTCAACGTTTTTGAAGTTATAAGTAAGGATTGCAGGATTGGTTTCAGAAACTACAAAATTTGAAGGCTGCCACTGACTATGCCAAAAGGTAGACTCATTATTATCGTACGTCTTCTCAATGCCATAGCCAGAATTAGTGGTATTAGCCGTTGCTGAAGCAACACTAACTTGGATATCCTTAGGTAACTCCTTGAATGACTCGTTACGACTTTGCGTAATCGTAAGCGTTTCATTCAACTTACTATCTTCATTAGCAAAAACGACATGTGCTATACGTTCTTCACCCAACTTGTTGTATTGTACGTGAACGTAAACAACTCCATTATCGGCCTTACGAACGCTTACCCAGTCAGCATCTGAAGTAACCGTATAATCTACATTTGAAGTAATGTCATAGCAAAGCGTACGTTCAGAGTAGCTTACCGACTGAGAATGTGGAGCTACAATAACGGGAAAAGCTTCGCTTGACAATTTCACCTGTGCCATAAGCGGTTGGTAAGCAGTACCAGCTGCTAATGCTACACAAGCGAGCATTTGCTTTATGTAATTCATTGATTATTCTTTTTAAAATCTTGTAATTAAGTAGTTTGTTTAGAGAACGACCTTTTTACCATTTACGATATAAACACCCGTAGAAAGGCTAATAGTAGTTGTTCCCTGTACATTGCCTTGCCATACCAATTGACCTGCGCTGGTATACACCTTGACAGGAGTTGAATCCTCAGAAGCGAGCGTTAATACACCCTGTGCACCATTTACGACCAAAGCATTTTTACCAACGATTATGTCGTTGATGCCAGCTGTTACTCGATTTACGAGATCCTCTTCAGAGTCTACTACATAGAATGATGGTGAGGTTCTAATCTTTAACTCAGGATAGTAAGTCGGGACGATTTCACCATTTATAATTTCTTTTTGAGCATTCGCAAACACGAAGTAACCTGCATACTTTGAATTGTTGATAGTAATAATGTCGTCATCAGCAACATTATCACCACTTTGATTCACAAAGTTTACCGAAACACCATCGGTATAATCTCTCATGTCAAGCACATAAGGCAAAGCAGTTGCACGCAGCTCTGATTTCGTACCCTTAATCAGATAGTAATAGCGTGTACCATCAATACGCTTATTGTTCAACTTTCCTTTAATATCAATTGTTTGAGCTGAAGCATCCTGAGGCAAATACTTGATATTTGTCATAGCATAGTCAGGCAACGACTTGTAAGTCAATTTATTGTCTTGGCAAGTCATTGCATAAAGCGTACTATTCTCAGGCAACGTTACCGAAGTAAGTTCATTATTCTCAACAGCGATGTACTTCAGGCCCAAGGCCTTCGATACGTTCAGGCTACCAATCTTATTATTTTCTGCAAAAACCTGACGCAAGCCAGACACTTCACCACCAATAGAGAGTGAGGTAAGTTTGTTATCGCCACACATAATGGCTGTAAGTGAAGGTGCATTTACAGAAAGGGAAGTCAAAGCGTTCTCAGAACACTTCACAACGTCCAACTTTGAGTTAGAAGAGAGTGACAATCCTGTTATCGCATTTTTGCTAACATTGATATGCTGCAAGTCTGAACCTGAGAATGAGAATGATGAAGTAAGTTTATTACCAGCAATGTTAAGATTTTGCAAGTTAGCATTCTTTGAAGCTGAGATAGTCAACTTACTCAAAACATTATTTTCGCAATTCAAGTCAGTTAACGCACCACATGCTGACAAGTCAAGCGAAGCAATCGCATTATTCTGACAGTAAAGCGACATTAAGTTAGGTGCGCCCGTGAGATCAATAGCAGTTGCACCAATGCCGTCACAAATAAGCGTACGTAACTTTGAAGTAGAGCTAATGGTAATCGTTGAACCTGCAAGCTCACCAGTAAGCGTAAGTTGGTCTTCGTCTGTTGCCGTAATTTCAACAGGACCATTACCCCAGTCTACAGTCGAACCGCTACCAAGCTGATTTACCTGCAGCGTTACAGTCTCGCCTGCCTGTTTGTTGGTGGTAATCTTCACCACATCGTCTGCCATAGCAGGCGAAATGGCAAGCATACCTGCTGCCAACAACGAAACAAAGAGTTTGTTTTTTTTCATAGAAAGTGTAAATGTAAATTAGATGTCGATATGAGTTATGCGTCCGTTTTTCGTCCTAATCTATTGGTTATATAAAAGGATTTTATCATAAACAGACACATTATGCAACGCAAAGTTGCAGAAAAATACACTAAACAGCAACACTTATTGCATTTTTCTTTCTTCTTTTTGTTTTTTTAGTATCGCAACGCAATTTATTTTAAGTTACGAACGATTTATGAGAAGAAATTGAGGACTTACACTTGCGTTGTCAATACAAATGGAATATACGTTCCATTAGTTTCCACTTTTCAGCGGATGCCGCATGCGCATCGGCCTTTTGATAATGGGATGTTAACTCTTCCCATTCTGCTTGGCGAGGATAAGTAGACATACGTTTCATCACATCGTTCCACTCTGCTTCAATAGGCAATTCTACTATCATAAACAGACGAGTACCTAAAAGGTATATTTCCATTTCAAGCACTCCAGCTTTTTTAATCCCTTCAAGTATCTCTGGCCAAATACCCGCTTGCGAATGCAGTTGCTTATACGCAGCTATGAGTTGAGGGTCATCACGTAAATCAAGCGTTTGACAAAAACGTTTCGTTTGCCCATTAAACTTTCTTACCTCATATCCTTCTGTTAACTCTTTCATAATTTTAATTAGATGTTATGTACTACAGATACGAAATAAAGCCACTGTTTATCAGTGGCTTTATTAATGTTTACTATATGTTTTTGTGGTTTGTTTTTAACCACCAAAATTGTCATACATGATACTTTCGGGCTCTACACCTAAGCCGTCTAACATTCCGACAACGGCCTTTGACATAGGACCAGGACCACACATGTAGTATTCGATATCCTCGGGAGCATCGTGATCCTTCAAATAAGTATTATACATTACTTGATGAACAAAGCCTGCTGTATACTTTACGCCCGCTGCATCTGCGGCAGGGTCGGGACGGTCGAGCGCAAGGTGGAAATGGAAGTTAGGAAAGTCCTTCTCTAATTGCAAGAAGTCTTGCAAATAGAATACTTCGTTCAGCGCACGCGCACCATAGAAATAATGCATTTCACGATCAGTTGTGTGCAAGGTTCGCGTCATGTGCATAATTTGTGCACGCAACGGAGCCATACCTGCACCACCGCCTACCCAAATCATTTCCTTCTTCGAATCAAAGTGTGGGTGGAAATCGCCATAAGGACCACTCATGATAACCTTGTCACCTGGTTTGAGCGTAAAGATGTATGAAGAGGCAATACCAGGATTAACGTCCATAAAGCCACTACGATCGGCCTTAAAAGGAGGAGTGGCTATACGAACGGTCAACATAAACACATCACCCTCTGCTGGATAGTTGGCCATAGAGTAAGCACGCACGGTAGGTTGCGTGTTCACACACTTCAAGGGGAAAAGACCAAACTTCTGCCATGCAGGTAAATACTCCTCACCGATAAGGCTCTTATCAATATCCTTATCATAGTCCATACTAAATGCAGGGATTTTAATTTGAGCATACGAACCTGGCAAGAAGTCCATGTGTGCACCTGCGGGCAACTGCACTTTAAACTCTTTGATAAAGGTTGCAACGTTCTTGTTTGAAATAACCGTACACTCGTACTCCTTAACACCTAATACGCTATCAGGCACTTGTACTGAAAGGTCTCCCTTAACTTTGCACTGACAACCTAAACGATAGTGTTCCTTAATTTGCTTACGAGTGAAATGACCTTTTTCTGAATCAAGAATTTCGCCTCCGCCTTTAGGTACTTGACACTTGCACTGACCGCAAGAGCCCTTTCCACCACATGCAGAGGGTAAGTATATACCATTATCAGAGAGGGTCGTTAACAAACTTGCACCCTGCTCTACTTCTACTTCATCTTTACCGTTAATCGTTATCGTAACTTTACCACTTGGCGAAAGATATTTCTTTGCTACAAGCAATATGATTACCAACAGGAGTATAATCACCAAGAATACTCCGATACTTGATAAAATTAAATTCAAATCCATTGTTTCTTGATGTGATTAAATATTCAAACCTGAGAAGCACATAAAGGCCATTGCCATGAGACCTACAGTGATAAATGTGATGCCCAATCCTTGAAGAGGCTTGGGTACATCGGTATAAGCCATCTTTTCACGAATTGCTGCTAAAGCTACAATAGCTAACAACCAACCAATACCTGAGCCTAATGCGTAAACAAAAGCATCAGCCACATTACCGATATATTGTGTACTACCTGGCTCCATACCTATACGTTGTTGCATAAACAAGCTGGCCCCCATAATGGCACAGTTTACAGCGATAAGTGGTAAGAAAATACCCAACGCTGCATAAAGCGAAGGTGAGAAACGTTCTACTACCATCTCAACCAACTGCACAATACCTGCAATAACCGCAATAAACAGTATGAATGAGAGGAATGACAAGTCTACACCTGGCATAATACAATCAGGACCTAACACCTTTGTTTGTAACAAATAGTCAACAGGTACGGTAATTATCAACACAAAGATAACGGCCACACCAAGTCCGAGCGCTGTCTTTACATTCTTCGAAACGGCTAAGTATGAGCACATTCCCAAGAAGAAAGCAAATATCATATTGTCCACAAATATTGAGCGGACGAACAGGCTTAACAAATGTTCCATTGTTTTTCTTTATAGCTAAGGGCATAAGCAATACACCCTTAATTGTTTTTATTACTTCTTTTTTGTTTCACGCTCGTTATAAGCACGATGTGCCCAAATAAGGCAACCTAACAAAATAAGCGCCATTGCAGGCATTGTCATCATACCATTGTTTACGTAAAAACCTCCGTTTGAAGCATAGATGCTTTCGGGAATAACACGTAAGCCAAGCAATGTTCCACTACCAAAAAGCTCGCGAACAAAGCCTACTGCTACAAGCACCCATGCATAACCCAAACCATTACCTATACCATCAAGGAACGATTCCCAAGGACCATTCATCATCGCAAAAGCCTCAAGACGCCCCATCAAGATACAGTTTGTAATAATCAAACCTACATAAACGGATAATTGTACGCTAACATCATAAGCAAATGCTTTTAACACCTGCGAAACTAAGGTTACCAAAGTCGCAACTACAACCAACTGCACAATAATACGAATGCGGCTTGGGATTGTCTTGCGAAGCAATGATATTATAACATTCGAAAAGGCCGTAATAACCGTAACCGAAAGTCCCATCACAATAGCAGGTTCAAGCTGCGAGGTGACGGCTAAAGCTGAACAGATACCTAATACTTGAACTGCAACTGGATTGTTCAAGTTTAAAGGTCCCGTAAGTGCTTCTCTATTTTCTTTTGAAAACAAACTCATTTTATAAAGAATGTTTGAATGATTATTATAGGAGCAACCATAATTACCGCTTTAATGTTTGGCAATAATGATTATCCTTTTTCCAAAATTATTTATTAAGCGTTTGAAAGTAGCCTAAATATTGTTGTAAGCCGTCATGCACCATATTGGCTACACCATTTGACGTGAGCGTAGCACCTGTAATGCCATCAACTTGCGTATTTTCCTTTCCAGGTTCAACCTTACCATTCTTTACAACTGTAAGAGCCACATTTTGTGTATCATCAGTTGCGAAAAGGTGCTTACCCTTAAATTGATCCTGGAATTTCTCTTCAGCAATTAAAGCACCAAGGCCTGCCGTTTCGCTCTCATGTGAGAAGTATGCGCCATAAACTGTTTGCAAATCAGCGTTAATAGCCATATAGCCCCAAAGGCCACCCCAAAGACCGCGTCCCGTCATCGGAACAAGATACTTCGTTTCGTTATCAACCTTGCAAACATAAACGGGAAGACAGTTTGCAGAAATTGACTTATTTTCAACTTTAAAGCCATCTGCTTCCTTATTCTTACCTTCAGCTACGACTGAGCCATCTGCCTTTACAATCATATCGGCCACAACATACTCATTGTACTTTGCTTCAATGTCACTCGCACTTTCCAAGCCACGAATATTGAGTGCTGCCAAGATTTGCTTTTTCTTATCAAGTGCAACATTCTGATCTTGAGTGGGCTTTAACGCTGAAGAAACGAAGGCAAGCAAGAATGCAACGATAACGACCATTACCGCCGCATAAATTATTGTGTATGAATTTTTATTTGTATTCATTATTCTTATCATTTAAGAGTCTATAAAAGGTCTTTAATTTCCTACCTTTTACACATCTATTACTTACCTGCTCGCTTTAAACGTTTATTAATGTTACTCTGAACAAAGCAGTAATCAATTAACGGAGCAAACATATTCATAAATAAAATTGCAAGCATCATGCCTTCAGGATAACCTGGATTAAGCACACGTATCAAAATAGCCAATGCGCCAATAAGGAAACCGTAAATATACTTACCCTTTTCTGTACGTGCACTTGTAACAGGATCGGTTGCCATAAACACAGCACCGAAGCAAAAACCACCCGTTACGATATGTTCATACCAAGGCATTTGCGCAACCTCGTTGTTTGCAAGCCCTATCATATTAAACAATACAGCTACGATTGCACCACCGACAAAAACACTTATCATGGTACGCCATGAGGCGATTTGAGTGTAAAGTAATATAATAGCGCCTAAAGCTATGGCTATCACAGAAGTTTCACCAATTGAACCAGGAATAAATCCTAATATCATATCGCTCAGACTTGCACTTGGAACAATACCTGCTGCTGCCTGACCTAAAGGAGTTGCCATTGTCGCACCATCAGGTAAAGCATAGCCTAAACCGCAAATTTGCTCACCAGCAACCCAGACCTTATCACCACTCATACTAGTAGGATAAGAGAAGAAGAGGAATGCGCGTGCTACCAAAGCAGGATTGAAGATATTCATACCCGTACCACCGAATATCTCTTTACAGAAAATTACTGAGAAAGCTACAGCCAAAGCAATCATCCACAAGGGACAACCAACAGGAACAATTAAGGGAATTAAAATACCCGTAACAAGATAGCCCTCTTGTATTTCTTCATGCTTCCATTGCGCAACAGCAAATTCAATACCCAAACCTACTACGTACGATACGATTAGCTTAGGCAATACAAGTAAAAATCCATAGAAAAACATTGACCAGAAACTTGCTTCAGCTAATTTCCCTGCTGCAGCAGCATTCTGATAGCCAATATTATACATACCAAACAACAGAGCCGGCAACAATGCAATTACCACAAACGACATTATACGCTTTGAGTCAATCGCATCATGAATGCTCACACCATTACGTGAAGTTGTGTTAGGTACAAGCATAAAGCTTTCAAAGCCTTCAAACAAAGAGTGGAAGGCCTTTAACTTACCACCCTCTTCAAAATTGGGACGTAACTTATCAAAAAGATCTTTTATCATATTTTTATGCGTTTTCTTTTCTTAATATATCAAGACCTTCACGCACGATGCGTTGCAGTTCAAGTTTTGAAGAGTCTATAAATTCAGCTACAGCGAAGTCCTCAGGAGCGACCTCATAAATACCTAAAGCCTCTTGACGGTCGATGTCGCCCGTAATAATAGCCTTAATTAGATAGCTTGGATAAATATCCATAGGGAACACGCGCTCATACTCCGCACTCATTATCATATGACGTTCACCGCCTTTAATACGACAATCAAGGTTATAGGCGCGCTTCTTACCCAACAACCATGAGAAGTAGCTATGACTAGTTGAGAAGGTGTTAATACGCGGTGCTATCCAACCAAAAGCCTCATTAACATCATCGCCCTCAGGTATAGCACAAACTTCTGTGCTAAAAGCACCTAAGAAATCATCAAGGCTTGATTTGTAACCTACGAATGGATTACCATTAATAATGCGTACATGTTCCGTAGTATTCAATTGCGTTCCAATCAAATCGCGCAAGGGAGAACCCATCAAAGTCTCAACATAATGAGGTTGACCAACACAAGCACCAGCGATAGCAACACGACGTGTGAGTGAAACTTTTCCTGTACGTACCAAACGTCCCAAGACAATTACCATTTCAGCCCCCATTGTCCAAACTACTTCGCCTTTATTAACAGGAGATACATGATTAATATGTACACCAACGTTACCCGAAGGGTTGGGACCATCAAATACACTAACTTCAGCCTCTTCAATAGGTAATAATTCTGAGTTGATTTGGTCTGGACAAATACCTAAATGCACCTTTGCAATCTTAGCCAAAGTTCGCACCCCAAGTTTAAAGTCCTGTTCCATTCCCTTTGACACAAAGCTAAAGTTTGCAGCCAAAGGCATTTTACTAAAAGTAGAAACAAAGATAGCCTTTGGCGCATCGTTAGGATTAGCAATAACATCATAAGGGCGTTGGCGTATAAAGGCAAACAAACCGCTTTGAAGCAGCAATTCCTTTGCATCTTCAGCTGACATATTAGTCCAATCCTTTACTTCAAAGTCTTTAAACTCTTGCGTACCATTTGCTTTTATACGGAAGCGAAGCAACTTACGGCGATTACCACGCTCAACACCCACAACGGTACCACTAACAGGCGATACAAAATGTATACGTTCTGTAGCTTTGTCAACGAATAAGGTTTGACCTGCTAATACGCTATCACCTTCTTTCACCACAGGGCGAGGCACTATTCCAGGAAAGTCTGTTGGCATCACAGCATATTCACCGCTCATTTGAGCCGTTGCAAGCTGAAGTACAGCCTCACCTTTCAGCGTAAGGTCTAACCCCTTTTTAATTTTGTATAAGGTTTTCATGAATTAAAAAAATATATTTTCGCGCAAAAATACATATTTAAAACGAATAATACGATATTTTAACCCTTTCATTTGGCGAGATGTCTGAAAAATAGCCCTTTTCCTTTGCTCATCAAATACGTTGCAGTAACTTTGCAAACCGAAAGTTCATTTGTACAATTAATCAATATGGAACAACAAGATTTAAATCAGACTCAAGTTCAACAAACTGAGAGCACGCAAGCCACTTCCTCTCAGATTCCCCCCATTCCCACAGAAACACCATCGCAACAACCGCCCAAAAGTAAGAAGAAAACACCTTATATCGTCATTGCTGTTTTAATCGTACTACTCATTGGAAGTGGTGCATGGTTCGTCTATGCGAACAATACTGCATCACAAGAGGAAATGGCTTACCAGATCCTTGAAAACAACGATAATCCACAAGACTATCAAGACTTTCTTGAGAAGTATCCCAATAGCGAACACGCTGACGAAGTACGTCAACGCTTAACAAAGTTAGAAGAGATGTTAGCTAAATGGAATACAATTGCACTCTCTGACAATGTTAATGATTTTATCAATTTTAAGAATACCTACAACGACATTCAGTATGGCCGTTTATGTGATATAAAAATTGACTCGTTAGATTTCATCATTGCCCAAAAGCAAGGCACACCAGAGGCATACCAACATTACCTTGACTCACACCCTGACGGACGCTATGCCTCTGAAGCATCTATCGCACAAGGCACTTTGCGCGATCAAGAGGTTGATGAACAAGATCGCCAACAAATTTGCAGCGTCGTTACGGAATTCTTCAATGGTTTCGCATCACTTGACGACAATCGTATTTGCTCTAACATTGCTTCTACTATGGACAAGTTCCTTAAGCATAGCAACGTAAACAAGTCAAACGTGCTTTCAACTATACATAGTATGTTTAATGAACACATACAATCATGCCAATTCAATGTTAACCGTGACTTCCAAATTAAGCGTAATGGTTCGTCATACATTGCAACCTTTACAGTAGACCAACATATCGAACGCGATAATGAAGGTAAGACTTTTGGACAATACAAATGCACTGCAGTCATTAGCGAACAAATGCTTATCACATCGCTTACAATGGACGAAATTTCGTCACAACAAAATAATTAGCAACTTGCTTTTTATATTAGTTTAATCATATAAATACGCATATACAACATGCTGACTATCAACTCTTACGAAGAATTTGAAAAATACCTTGGACAAGAACTTGGCAAGTCTGAATGGCTTGAAGTTGACCAAGATCGCATCAATGCTTTTGCCGATGCTACACTTGACCACCAATGGATTCACGTTGACCCTGAAAAGGCTAAAAATGGACCTTTTGGTCAAACCATTGTACATGGTTACCTAACCCTCTCACTCCTCCCCTACATGTGGGAACAAATCATCAAGGTAAACAACCTGAAGATGATGGTAAACTACGGCATGGATAAGATGAAATATGGTCAAGCCGTACTCAGCGGGCAAAGCATTCGCTTAGTTGCTACATTGCATAGCATTGCTAACCTTCGTGGTATCTGCAAGGTAGAGATTAAGTTCACCATTGAAATCAAAGATCAAAAGAAGCCTGCCCTCTCGGGTATTGCCACCTTCCTTTATCACTTCAACTAAAAGTAACGGACATTCATACGCAAAGGGCATACAAGTAAGCCACTTGTATGCCTTTTGCGTTTCACCCCAATTACGATGGACACTTACTTAACCTTAAAAACATCTGCTGAAACCCAATTAACCGAGAAACGATCCAAATTTTTAGCCTTTGCCCTACACGTCGCCTCAGAAGAGGAGGCTAAAGAAATGATTTCTCTTTACAAGAAAGAATACTATGATGCCCGCCACGTTTGCTATGCTTATGTTATAGGAAATGAATCCGAAATCACGCGAGCTAACGACGATGGAGAGCCAAGTGGTACTGCAGGGCGCCCCATATTAGGTCAAATTCTTTCGCGCAGCCTTACATACACGTTAGGAATTGTCGTACGCTATTTCGGAGGAGTAAAGTTAGGCACAGGCCCTTTGGGAGTAGCTTATAAAACTGCCATTGGAGAAGCCTTAGATGAAGCAGAAAAAATAGAAAAAATCGTTACCCAAACATTTATCATTTATATTCCATACACTGAAGCAGACATCGCCATGCGTTTCACCCGAGAAGCAAAAGCAGACATTATACAACGTAATTATGATGAACAGGGAACATTCTTAACGATTGAGATAAGAAAAGATGACGAATTAGCATTACGTGAAAGGCTTTCCAAAATACTAACATTAAAATTTATAGGCGAAGAAAATGACGAATAACATTACATTTGAACCATTAAAAGATATAGACTTACAATACGCATGTCAACTATATGAAGAAGCTTTTCCAATAGAAGAACGTCGCGATACGTCCGAATGGTTACTTCAAAACAAGCAAAATCCGCTATTTAACATTCTATGCATTAAGCAAAACCAAAACTTTCAAGGTATACTTAGCTATTGGACATTTGAGTCTTTTCACTACATTGAACACTTTGCCATATCACCTCAGCAACGAGGACATGGCATTGGCTGTGCTGCGTTAGAACTCTTCATGACAACACGCACACAATATCCAATCATTCTCGAAGTAGAACCAGACGTAAATGATACCACGCATAGACGTATTCTATTTTATAACAGACATCGTTTTCACATCATTGAACATCCCTACTTACAACCATCCTATCATAAAGGAGGCTCCCCTTTCCCACTGAGCATCATGTGTAACGATGTAAACTTTGCAAATCACAACTTTAACAACATTGTAAGAACAATTCACCAACAAGTATATCGCTATATCAAATAGGAACTACGAAATTCTTTACATAGATTTACTGCAGCCTATACTTACGGCCAATTCTGATACCGTCTGGTTATTTTCTTGGCGTATAGGTCAATTTGCAGGATTTTAAAAACGACTTACAGTTCAATAGGACAAAATGCGGGATGAAATCATATCTCATATATGCATTTTACGGAATAGCAAAAAAAAAAGCACGCAGCTATATGGCTCGTGCTAAATGTTGTTAGTTTTGGTGTCTTAACAAGTAGGAGGAAGTTTACTTCAATGAGATAGTAAGGTCCTTTTCGCCTTCTACTACATTGAGCTTGCCCTCACGGAGCAACCAACCAAGACCGAGGAACAGATCCTTGTCAGAACGAGTCTTGATAGCCTTCTTCAATTCTTTACTCGTAAGTTCACCACCCTCGTTAAGGGCTTCCCAAATCTTGCCAGCTAAAGCGCCAGCCTTTTCTTCGAACATACTATAAATTATGTTAGTTAAACATGGTTGAGAGGAATGCGGTTGTTAACATTACCCCTTTAAAACGATAGCAAAGGTAAAGAAAGTTAAGTGAAAGGAAAAATTTTTTACTGAAAATCAATACTTTTCAACCCTTAAGGCTATAATTTGCCTTATAAAGTTCTCAAAATCTAAGGATAAAGTACTATATTAGCATAGTATTTTTATGAATAAGCACTTTTCTTATGAATAAATCGAAAACTCTCACCGTATATAATGCCTCGGCAGGCTCAGGTAAGACGTATACGCTGGCCTTAAAATACATAGCACTAGCCTTAAAAGGCGAAGCGTTTGATAACGAAGAGACGGGACGCACGGAATATCGCTTTAGCAAGAACGACTATACGCACATCCTCGCTGTGACTTTCACTAACAAGGCTACGGCCGAGATGAAGGGGCGCATACTGAAGTACCTCTTTGCGTTGGCTAATCCTAGCTTTAGAGAGGCCGACGACTTGGGGTTTCTACAAAAGATTATGGTCGAGACGTGTTTGACGGAGGCTGAGGTGCAACGCCGCTCAGCTGAAACGTTGGAGGCCATTATGCAAGATTATGACCACTTTAAGGTAGAGACAATTGACTCCTTCTTCCAAACGTTGCTCACCAGTATGGCGCACGAGATGAACCTGCCTCGTGGCTTTAAGGTCGACCTTGATGATAAGGCTTTGGTGGCTGACGCAGTGAATAACTTCTTAATAAAACTCAAAGGCGACTGCAAGGGACGTAGCGCGATGAAACGCGTCATTTCCCTCCTCAATGACTACATCGAGCAAAAGAATAAGTGGGACATTAGCAAGGAGCTGACCAAATTCGCGCAAGAGAACCTCTTTAAAGACCTGATGATGACTAAGGAGGAGGTGCTAACGGCGTATATGAATGGCGACGCATCGCAACTCTATGAGCTACGCACGCGACTGCGCAATAAGATAAAGGAGATTGATACTGAACTCAAACAGCGCTGCAATGAAATAAAAAAGTTAATAGGCAGAATAGCGGCAAAGCCACAATATCAGGAGGATAAGACGCTAAAGATTTCGCCTATTGTAACGTATAGAGAGAGAGTCTTAAATCACACGCTATTCCCCGTCGAAAAGGGCAATACTTCTACTCCTGCTCTTATAAAAAAAATGACTGATGCAAGTTTACTTAAAGACTTGGTGGGCGAATTGCTGTATGCTCCTTTTAAAAAGAAGAATAAGAACTATACGGATAATGATTTATTATCACTCATTGAACAGACGTTTGAGTTGAGCAAACTTTGCAGCAAATATCAGGTAGTTTACAGCACTTGCCTCCTCACGCTGCAAAAGCTAAGCACGCTGAGCCTATTGAGCGATATCAGTCAGGAGGTAAAGCGACTCACAGCCGAACGTGGTACACATCTATTAGCCAACACGCCCCAACTGTTTGGTCGCATGGTCAAGGCCGAGGACGCTTCGTTCATATACGAACGCTTGGGCACTACGCTGCACCACATTATGATAGACGAGTTTCAAGATACTTCGCACGCTCAGTGGCAAAACTTTAAGTTACTCATTAGCGAGATGTTGAGCCAAGGGCAACAATGTATGTTGGTAGGTGACGTTAAGCAGAGCATCTATCGCTGGCGCGGTGGCGATTGGGGCATTTTAGGTAATATCGACACTGAAGAAGGCATTGGCCGCTATGTTAACCGTTTGCCAAAAATGGTGAACTATCGTAGTCAACCGCTCATTGTGCGCTTTAATAATGCTTTCTTTATGAAGGCGGCCTCGTACTGCGACTGCAACTCGTCTACGCGCACTGAGGGGGAAGTAGAATGGACGGTGCCTCAAAATTGGCAAGAAGCTATCTATGAGGGGGATCTGAAGAACAAGTTTGCTGAGGGCGAAAGCGAGGATACCTTAGTTGAGCAACGCAGCACAACCACCGAGGCACAAGGGGGAGATAAGAGCACAACACAACACGTTATACCGATGAAGAGAATTTATCAAGACGTGGTACAAATAGCTAATAAAGGGGGCAGCGAAGTGGGCAAACCTAATGGCTACGTGTTCATAAAGTTGCTTGACAATGATTACGAGGAGCAAGCACTTAAAGAATTGAGTCAAAAGATTGACTTAGTAAAGAAAGAATGCCAAATTGAATATAAAGATATGCTCATATTGGTGCGCAAAAATCGTGAAGCAAAAAAGGTGGTTGACTATATGCAAGACAAGCGCCCTGACTTGCCCTTAACGACCGAAGAAGCTTTTATGTACAGTGCGTCGAACATGGTTAACTGCTTGGTGAATATCCTGAAGTTTATAAACGATATGGATGCGCTAAAGGCCGAGATCGATAATGCGCTAACCGAAGAGGATAAGGCTAATGCTATAAAGAAGTACGATGAAGGTGCCGATTACCAACTTTCCCTCTTCCGCCTTCAGCAATGTTATGACAACTTGACGGAAACGGCTCAAAAGAAGGGGGACGACACTACTGACTATGCAGCTGTGCTGAGCAAGTTTATGGACAAGCTAAAGGATGAGCAATGGCGTACGGAGTGTCACCACATTCCGCTATACGAACTGCTGCAAATATTTATGCGCGACCTCGCATTTGACGAGTTGAACAATCGGGGGCTGTTGGGGCAAGCGACTTATTTGCACAGCTTTATGGACGAAGTAGTAGCTTTTGCCGACGAGAAGACATCGGATATTGCAAAATTCGTTGCCTACTGGGAGGAGTCGCTCGCCACGAAATCGATTGCTACCAACGCATCAGACGCTATTAGCGTGATGACCATTCACAAAGCGAAAGGATTGGAAAAACATACGGTGTTTATACCTTTCGGCAATATGGACTTGGAGAGCGATAAGGCAGGAATGCTTCCAGCCACACTTACGTGTGACGTAACAGAGATTACGAGACACAACGCTGAAGCTAAGGAGCTATTGGGAGAGCTGCCTGTCATACCTATTACTATGGGTAAGGAGATGGATAATTCGTTCTATCACGATTGTTATGCCTACGATCACTTGCAACAACGCGTGGACAATCTTAACACGCTCTACGTGGCCTTTACGCGCGCTGGCACTAACTTGTTTGTTTGGAGTCAGGATAAGAAGAAGGAAACGCAAACTACCTCAGCCTTACTAAAAGCTTTTGTTAGCAATGAGGAGGCAAAGATAGATGAAGAAGATCAAAAGCCTTACTACGAGTTTGGCAAACTTGAACCTCTCACTCAAGCAGCGCCTAAGACTGATGAAGCGAAACAAGAATTAAAGGCAAACGTCAACCCTTTTGATGACAACGTGAAACCAGAAGACGTTGAGATAGCACTGCAACCAAGCCATTTGCAGAACGTGCAGTTTGTGCAGTCGGCAGAAGCTAAAGAGTATATGGGGCTACTGCCCGAAAAGGATGCCCAAAAAGAAGTAGCGCGCCAACGTGGTAAGTTTTATCACGACCTATTGTCGCGCATCGATACACTCGACGACTTGCCTCGCGCATTGAACGACTTGGTGACAGAAGGTATAATTACCGAAAGCGAAAAGGCTAAGCACGAGACTTATGTTAGGAAATGCATTACGAGCAATCCGATGTACAATAAGTGGTTTGACGGTTCGTATCAGCTATATAACGAATGCGACATATTCTTATTAGCCTCTAACGGCACTATGAAGGTACGTCGCCCCGACCGCGTAATGATTAATGACCACGAGGTGATTATCGTTGATTACAAAACGGCCAAGGATCACGAGGGCTATGAGAGCCAGGTGAGCGAATATCGCGACTTGCTGCATAAGATGACAGGTTTGCCCGCTACGGCTTACTTGTGGTACTTAGAAACAGGCAAATGTCATAGTGTATAGTTAGGAGTTTTAAGGTTACGAGGTTATGAGGTTATGAGGTTATAAAGTTAGTAAGAGTGTTCAATTCTATATACACCAAAAACTAGAACAGCAAATAGGACACCTTAGTTGGTAACCTTCTGCATAATATGACTTCGCAACATCATTAATACTTACATTCCTTATTCACATCAAAAGAAAGGCAATAAAAAATGAACACATTCTTAAAACTTGTGGCAAAGTCGCTGTTGGTCCCCTTTGAGGGGGAGCAGATGATTGACTTGAGCAAGATAATTATCATATTTCCGAACAAGCGTGCCTATTTGTTTTTGAACAAATACTTAATGGAACTGTGCGACGGACGACCTATCTGGGCGCCTACGTATAAGTCAATCAGTGAGTTCTTTAAGGAGCAAGCTCCTGTGGTGAAAGTAGAAGACAAGATTAACACCATAGCACGCTTGTTTAGACATTACAAGAGGCTGGTCAACCCGAATGCCACACTTGACAACTTTTATGGTTGGGGCGAACGCATACTGAACGATTTTGATGACGTCGACAAGAACATGGGCCCTGCCGAAAACATCTTTTGCGACCTTAACGACTATCAAACGCTCAGCACACAAGATGATTGGTTGGACAGCGAGGCTGATCGTGAAGAAATGGAAACCTTCTTTGGCAGTTTCTCAAACGAAAGGCAAAGCGAGGTACGCGAGAGCTATAAAAGGCTTTGGAAGCAATATCATACGCTCTACAACGACTTGCGCACGGAGCTAAGGTCTAAGGACTTGGCCTACGAGGGTATGCTATACCGAGAGGTGGTAGAAGAGTTGGAGCGAGACCACGAGGAGGGCCGACCGCTCAGTCTTAAATCAAAGTTTAGAGGTCGTACCTTTGTGTTTGTAGGCTTTAACGTGCTCGACCGCGTTGAGGAACATCTATTCCGTCTGCTTCAAGACGAAGGCATTGCTCACTTCTATTGGGACTACGACACCTATTACGTTGAAAAAAGAAGGGATAAGTATGTAGCTAAAAACGAGGCGGGCATATTCATGGCACAAAACCTAAACAACTTTGGTAATGAACTTGAACGTGGCGACCTAGAGGACGTCAGCTTTGACAATATAAGCCGCTTTGCCGCTCATGACGGTAAGAATCAACTCACGTTTGTACAAGCCGACACGAATGCTATTCAGGCACAATATATTGCGTCATGGCTGAACGATAAGAACACGCCACACATCGACCCTACACATGCGAACCAAACAGCCGTGGTGTTGGGCGATGAAACAATGTTACAACCCACCTTGCATGCGTTGCCTATTGCTGCTAATGGGAAGGTAAGCGAGGGCGTAAATGGTACAGCACCTTCGTATTACGTAAACATAACAAAGGGCTTCCCCGTCAACTATACTTCGGTCTATGCTGATTTGGTGCGACTTATGGAGCAGGTGTTGAGCGGTGTTCCCTACGATGAGGAGGGGCATGCCCCTACACTGCACTCGTTGCCTACAATCGACGAGATGATAGCGGTGTTAAAGGCATTTCAAGCCCAATTGCGACAAACAGCAGAAGCCGCGGCTCACACTGAAAATGATGCCGAGTACGAGGAAGATAAGGTGGAGGGCGAGACGTGGCTCAACATTTTGCATACAGAGTCGACTTGCCACCTTGATAAGTTGATTAACAGGTTTGTTAGTTTGCTTGAAAATGACGAACACCTATTAGCACAAGAGGGCAATAGCAGGGTAGCTTGCCTGAGCTATAAGATGTTGTTTAACTTGATGAGACAGAGCATGCAGCAAAGTCAGGTTCCCTTCCATGGTGAACCAGCTATTGGGCTACAGGTGATGGGTGTGCTCGAAACACGTTGTTTGAATTTTAAACATGTGCTCTTACTCTCAGCCAACGAGGGCGTATTGCCACAAAAGGCAAACGACGCTTCGTTCATTCCCTTTATCATTCGTAAGCACTATGGACTAACCACATTTACGCGCAAGACAGCGGTATATGCTTACTACTTTTACCGCTTGCTGCAACGAGCCGAAACGGCAACCATGGTGTATAACTGCTCTACGCAAGGCACGCATCGTGGCGAAATGACACGATTTATGCGACATTTGCTAGCCGACGGCAAAATGGCCAGCTGCATTCACCGCATTCATCTCATATCGGAGCCGAAATGCTCTGAAGCCGTGGCCGACATTGAAATAGACAAGAAGTTGCAAATCCGTCGCTTCTCTCCTTCGGCACTCAACGTTTACTTACACTGCCCACGCGAGTTTTATTATCATTACGTAGCTAACATTCAAACTCCCGACGACCGCAAGGGCATTATCGATGCGCGCGACTTTGGAACCGTGGTGCATAGTGTGGCCGAACACTTCTACAAAGATCACCCTCATGGGGTAAACGCAGAGGAACTAGAAGCACTGCTTAACGACTCATCGGAGAATGGAATTAATCATTTTATAAAAGAAGCCTTTAAAGAGGGGCATGTCACATCGCTCGACTATACCGAAGAGTTGGTGCGCAAAAACGTGATAGACCTGCTTAAATACGATGCGAGCGAAAAGCCCTTGTTGGACGAATTTGACTTTTTAAGAGGCGAGTTTGATGCCAGTGCTACATTTGATGTGAAGAACCATGAAACAGGTGAACTCGAACAAGTTACGATTTATGGCTCAGTTGACCGTATGGATATGGCCTACTTTAAAGGCGATAGTGGCTTTAACTCAGCCCGAACACTGCGCATCATTGACTACAAGACGGGAGGACACGTGCTTGAGGCTAAGAACATGAACGAATTATTCAACAATCGCTTAATTGAAGGCGGAAAAGAGATTACTGAAGGCGACAAAAGCCCTAAGTATCTGTTCCAAGCCTTTGTATACAGCTTGCTCATGTTAAGAAATCCGCATGGGGCAGGCTCAGAAAAAGACCAGCCAGACGTTGAGAACGTTATAAAGGGGGCACCTATTGTACCAGCTCTCTATTACATTGGACACATGGGCGATGACGATTTTGTGCCCTACTTAACGGTGAATGGTACGCTTGTAACTGACTTTAAAGCCCAATTCGCCGATGAATTTGAAGAGAAGCTGAAGTTGTTATTAGAGAAGATTATTGACCCTAAGAATGATTTCCCCTGCGCCGAAAGTGACAAAGCCTGCAGTTTTTGCAACTATAAGCAATTGTGCGCTAAAGGACGAAATACGTTTTAGTTGACAAGTCAACGCAAACAAACATAAAAGATGTATAACATTAAAATAGACGAAAACTTTAAAAAGCTTTGCATAACCTTTCGTGGTGCAATGATTTTAGCTAAGATAAAGAACACTGAGTCGTCAGAGGCTTTGTGGGAAGAAATAAAGCAAGAAGAGAATAAACTCTTGGCCTCCTATACAATCGAAAGCATAAAAGGGCGTTCGGGCATTGCTGCTACACGGCAGGCTTACAAGCAGTTTGGCAAGGATCCAAGCCGTTACCGGCCTGCTTGCGAACAATTGGCTCGTCGAGTGTTACAAGGTAAAGGATTGTATCATGTCAACACGGTGGTGGACATACTCAATCTCGTATCGCTCGCGTCAGGCTATTCAACGGCTGCGCTTGATGCAGCCCACATTGTGGGCAACAACATTACATTGGGCATAGGACGTGCTGGCGAGCCGTATGAGGGCATTGGCCGTGGGGTACTGAATATTGAACATTTGCCCGCTTATCGCGATGAAATGGGGGCTTTTGCTACACCTACAAGTGATTCTACGCGTACGATGCTTGCGCTTGACTCTACCCTACTGCTTGTTATCATTAATGGCTATGACGGCGATGAAATGTCTCTAAAGCAAGCTGCTGACTATACGCAACGATTGCTAAAGGATTATGCTGAAGGGTGTGACTTTGAAGTGGCGTATTACTAATTATGACTCTGTAAAGAACTGCAGTTTAAAGAAATACCTCCAAAGTAAAAATTTAAGTTTCGGATTTAACAAGAGCGGGCTGAAATAGGCATGGGGTTACGTATATTTTACCTTTGCATATTTTATGTTTCATGTTTCATTTCTATGTTTCAACTTGTTGATTATCAACGCTTTCGAAGCCTGAAACATACGACTTTTATGCTTCACTTTTAGTTTCATTGTTTCATTCTAAAAACACTGAGGGAGAAAAACAAAAACACTGTGGGAGCGATTCAAAACCCCTGTGGGAGCGGTTCAAAAACACTGAGGGAGCGTGAAAGCGCTCCCTCAGTGTTTTGAAAAATGAAACATGAAACTAAAAATGAAGCATTAAAGTCGGATGTTTCATTTTTCGAAATGACTGATATTCAATTACTTTATAACAAAAAAATGAAACATGAAAGATAAATCAAAGGTTCTGAAAACGTATTGAAATTTTGTACGGTAAACTGCAATTTGTCTGCCTAATTGGGGGGCTAATTGGGGGGCGGGTTTTTAACCCGCGGCAGCAGCAGAATGCTTTGAATATCTACAACCTGCTGCTGCCGCGGGTTACAAACCCGCCCCCCAATTAGGCAGATAAATTGCAGTTTATCAAAATCGGAGGCTTGAACTAATAAAAAGAGAAGGCGGGCTTTCAACTCGCGCGGTAAAAAGTAGGAGTCTACTTGCTGATACCGCGAGTTGAAAGCCCGCCTTCATTGATGGGTGATGTCTATTATTATCTGTACTGTGCTCGATGTTCTTTGCTCTCACTGAATACGAAGGCAAAGAGTAAGAGTACTACAAGGGCATAACCTGCAAAGATGAACCAACAGGTTTGCCAATCGCCAACAAGATAACCTTCGGCTGTCCATTGACAATAGTGGTTGATTACTTCGCCTGCTAAGAGTGTGCCAATCGTAGCGCCGAGTCCGTTGGTCATCAACATAAAGAGTCCTTGCGCTGAAGCTTTGACTTTGGGGTCGCACTCTTGGTCGACAAAGAGTCCGCCCGAAACATTGAAGAAGTCGAAAGCTACACCATAGACAATGCATGAAAGAATGAAGAGCATAACACCTGGCATGGCGGGATTGCCTAAACCGAAGAAGCCAAAACGCAATACCCAAGCTAACATGGCGATGAGCATGACGACCTTGATGCCATAACGGCGCAAGAAGAAGGGAATGAAGAGTATGCAAATGGCTTCGGCCACTTGACTAATAGATACTAACAACGTGGCGTTGTTGGCCGCAAAAGAATCGGGCATGTTGGCCTTAAAACTGGTGATAAAAGGAGTAGCATAGCCGTTGGTCACTTGTAATGACATGCCTAATAAGCATGAGAAGATAAAGAAGAGGGCCATACGCTTTGTCTTGAATAGCTTGAAGGCGTCAAGGCCAAAGGCTTCATAAAGGCTCTGTGACTTGCCTGACTCTAACTTACATTGAGGCAAGGTAAAACAATAAATGAAGAGGAGTATGCCTAAAACACCCGATACAAGGAACTGCATGTGGGTATACTGGAACTTCTGTGCATCGTCAAGCAGCGTTAGGCCAAAGCCACTGGTAGTCGTGGCACAATTGACAAACCACATGGTGGCGATGAAACCGACCGTACCAAACACGCGTATAGGGGGAAAGTCTTTGACGGTGTCCATTCCATGCGTTTTGAGCAAAGTGAAGGCTGTTGTGTTTGACAGTGCCAACGTAGGCATATAGAAGGCTACGCTCAACGTATAAAGCGTGATGAACAACTCGGCATTGGGCTGTGCACTCTGCATACCCATAACGCAGAGGGCTATCATAAATGAGCCTGCTAAGAAGTGGCAAATCCCCAATAAGCGTTGGGGCTGCACATAGCGATCGGCTACGATGCCCATTAACGTTGGCATAAAGATTGACACGATGCCTTGTATGGCATAGAACCACGAGATGTAAGCGCCCATGCCGGCACGTCCTAAATAGTTGCCCATTGAGGTGAGATAGGCACCCCATACGGCAAACTCAAGAAAGTTCATCACAATAAGACGTCCTTTCAAACTTGAATTGTTCATTACGTTATGCGTTTTGTATTATTTGTAACTGTATTTATTCATTCAATAAACTATCCAATACTTCTGTAAGCTCGGATTGGCTCATTCGCTCGACAAAATAGCGACACACCATGCCTGAGGCGTCTGACACATAGATGCGTGGTATCGTGCTTGTAGCAAAGAGTTCGTAAACGCTTTTGTCTGATTGTGCGCTATAGGGCATTGTAAGCGCATTTTTCTGCCAAAAGATGGATACTTCATCATCAGTTTGGGCACGACTTATGCAGAGGAATTGCACTCTTTGCCCGTATTGATCGTAAACGCGCTGTACTATGGGCAACTCACGACGACAGTCACCGCATAAGGTGTTAAAAAAAACGATAACTGATGGACGCCCTTGCAATTGAGCCGTATTCAACGTTGTATGGTCGTTGAGTGTAACAGTAAATAGGGGCAATTGCTGCCCTAACTGTACAATATCTTTTCCACTGCTGACCTGCTCTACCTTTCCTAAGCAACTGCTTAAAGTGACAAGTGCTATTATCAAAAGCGAGATGAATTGTTTCATAGTGCAAATGTACAAATTAGAATGTGGACTTTAAGACCGTTTGTGTCATTTTTTTTAATTCACTCCATTCTCAACAGGACTGGTAGTTGGATTTTAATCAACACATGTATATAAATAAGGTCTTGAAATGTAGCTTAA
This sequence comes from uncultured Prevotella sp., assembly GCA_900540885.1. Classification (GTDB taxonomy): domain Bacteria; phylum Bacteroidota; class Bacteroidia; order Bacteroidales; family Bacteroidaceae; genus Alloprevotella. The sequence goes on along the minus strand of UQHJ01000002.1, from coordinate 56,437 downwards.
AGCACACATTTCAAGACCTTATTTCTTAAAGTTAGAATAAAGAAAAACAACAAATCTCTTTGCTGCACGTATAGATTGGTGTAACTTTGAACAATGTTTGCTCTAAAGCAAGTAGCTGTATCAATATTAGCTAAAACGATAACCTACTGATTATTAAACTATGTACGATAATTATATTGAACTAAAGGTTGAAGGACTTACACGTGGACGTGAGTTGAAGGATGCCTACATACTCATACTACGCGAGAGGGAGAGCGAACGCATATTTCCTGTATTGATAGACGAAGAGGGGTTCAATATGATCATGCAGGCTATGCGGAACAAAGATTATACTTGTTCGCACTTAATGGTAAAATTGGCCTCTCGCGTGGGCATGACTCCCATCGGGATAAGGTTGATGCAACCAGCTAACGGTAAGACGCAAGCGCTGATAGATTTTGAATTAGTGAATGAAATCGTTTCAATAACTACTCCCATAGCAGAGGCCGTAGTTACAGCTCTCGAAACGCGCTCTTCGCTTTGGGTGCAACGCACGACATTTGAACGCCAAACACGCATGAATAAAAACGGAGGTAGTCAAAATATGGCTTTGCCCATAACCGCCATGAGCGACAAACTCATAAGCGATGCCTTACAAGCTGCTGTAAAGGAGGACAACTTTGAGTTGGCCACCATTCTGCGCGATGAACTGAATAAACGAAAGGATGATAAGGAATCAGAAATTGGTGCGGAAGAATAAGAGAGGCGGCTTTGACCTATTAACTTAACTCGTCAAATTACCAAAAGAAAAAAGTGAAAGAGACTCATATATTTTATGCTCCACAAGTGGCTGAAGGCATTACTGAATTGCCTCAAGAGGAGGCAGGCCATGCAGTAAGAGTATTACGAATGAAAGAGGGCGATGCGCTGACCTTGACCGATGGAATGGGACGGTTTTACGATGCCCACATCACGTTGGCCTCTAACAAACATTGCCAATTTGCAATTGATAAGACGTGGAACGACCACAAACTGTGGAAGGGAAACATTCACTTGGCAGTAGCTCCGACCAAGAATATGGACCGCATGGAATGGTTTGCGGAGAAAGCTACAGAAATAGGAATTGACCATATTACGCTGCTTAATTGTGCTAACTCTGAACGTAAGGTGGTGAAAACGGAACGTTTGGAAAAGATCGTTGTGTCGGCTATGAAACAAAGTCACAAGGCTTTTAAACCAGAAGTGACACCTATGACGGCTTTTAAAGACTTTCTTGCACAACCCATTGAAGGACAGAAATTTATTGCTCATTGCTACTCACCCGAAGAGTGTGAAGGCGAAAGTGAGAAAATACACTTATCGGGACGCAACTTCTTAGGTGATTTATTAGAAGCTGATAGCAATACTACGGTGTTAATTGGACCAGAGGGCGACTTCAGCATGAAAGAAGTGGAATGTGCACTAAAAGCAGGATTTCAACCGATTAGTTTGGGAGAAAGCAGACTGCGAACCGAAACAGCTGCCCTCGTGGCCGTACACTTGATGTACTTAGCAAAACGCATTCAAGCATAAAAGAATGAGGAAGATTACGATGAAATCGATAAAAAAATCAACTTATTGTAAACTTACAGCAGCTTTGGCCTTTGTCGTCATTGCGGCAGTCTGCACTTGGGCTTTATGGCCTAAAGACTATGACGAACTAATTCCTGCTGAAGCAAAGGCCGTCTTTTGCATTGATAGCAAGATGCTCAGTAACACCCTGTCAGATAAAGACAAGAAAGCATTCGAAGAACAGGGGGCTGCAGCTTTTGACTTGAGCCAACCCATATATGGAATTGTTACGCCTAACGAATATCTTTGCGTGATAGCGAGGGTAAAAGATGTAGATAAGGTGAAAGACGCTTTATCACACTTCGAGTGCAAGCGCGTAGTCGTCGACGAATACGACGGACGAGAGTGGGCATGGTTATCTGATGGTTGGTTAGCTTCATGGGACGGACGTAGCTTTATCTGCGTGGGACCTGGTGTGACACAAGAGCGTGATGTTTTGCGTCAAACGATTACTTCGATGATAAATTCGGGCAAAAAATTTGTTGACACACCTGCATACGCACAATTAATGCAACAACAAAAGCCACTAAAAATTTATGCTCAATTAGACGCCATACCAGCTCCTTACAACCTACTCTTTAGACTTAGCATTCCTGCAGATTGCGACCCTACAGCAGTACAGGTGTTTGCTGCGGCTGATGCTAAGATAAAGAATAAAAAGTTAAGCATTACTCAACTTGATTGCAACATCACAAGTGAGAACGAAGACATCGTAGCCGCTATCGATAACTATGAAAAGGAGAAGGGCTGCATTGTATTAAACAATCAAGATTTAAAGCCTTCTACTCTATTTTCATTAACGACCTGCATAAAGGGTAAGAACTTGCTGAAAATACTCAAGACGGATGCAACCTTACGCGGATTGTTAATGGGACTTAGCCAAACATTTGATGCTGACCGATTGTTGGGAAGTACAGATGGACTCTTCAATATTGAGATTGGCAGCTTTGCGAAGGATTGGACTCCGACCTTCTGCATTAAGGCTGAAACGCATACGCCTAACTTATTGGCTGATGCGGACTATTGGTTAGAAAGTGCACAAAAGCAAAAAAACGTAAAGTTAATTCGTAACTCAAAGAACGATTTCTTCTTAGAAAGCGATAAACAACAACTCCATTTCGGGCTTATGGCTAACGAACGTGAATTGTACTTCGCATCCCCCTCTATGCTTACTGCCGCCAAAGGGCCGTTTATGTTTAGTAAAGCAGGAGCAGCAGCTAGATGTTTGGTTCACTTTGACGTAAACATTGACTTGCTCAATCAACAGCCTTGCATGAAGGAAGGTAGTGCAGCAACGATTATCAACAAGCTATTGCCCAATCAAACGCATGGCATTAGTTATGAAGCCTTAACAGGCAGAAAGGCTGTTCTAAAATTTGAGTAAACACAAAAACACATATATGCAAACCATTACACTTACCAATGTTTTGCCTCACGTATTTGCAGCGCGTACTGACCTAAAAAGCGAGGTGTGGCAACAAGACGTGAAGTTTGAAAAGAATAAGCTTTACTTGGTTGAGGCCATGTCGGGCACAGGTAAATCTACACTCTGTAGCTACATACTGGGCTATCGACATGACTATACAGGCAAGGTGATGTTTGACGCTACCGATACGAAATCAATTAGCGTATCAGAATGGGTTAATATACGCCAAAGGAGCATTAGCCACTTATTTCAAGAGCTACGCCTTTTCCCTGAACTGACAGCACTTGAGAATGTGATGATAAAAAACAACTTGACCAACTTCAAACCTGTCGACGAGATAAAGGATTGGTTTGAGCGCTTAGGCATTGGTGATAAACTGAACGCAAAAGTGGGCCGTATGAGTTTTGGACAACAACAGCGTGTAGCCATGATGCGAGCCTTGGTACAGCCATTCGACTTTATATTGGCCGACGAGCCAATAAGTCACTTGGACGATACGAACTCTGCTATAATGGCTGACATCATGATGACTGAAGCCAAACGACAGGGCGCAGGCGTAATCGTAACAAGTATCGGTAAACACATGGAGTTGGACTACGACAAAGTGTATAAATTATAAGAAGAAGGAGGGAGTCAGAAAATGAATTTGATATGGAAACTTTTGCGTCAACATATTAGTTTGTCGCAATTTGCAGGCTTCTTCTTTGCCAACCTTTTTGGTATGTGGGTGGTGATGTTGGGCATTCAGTTCTATAAGGATATTATACCCGTATTCACCGAAGAAGATAGCTTTATAAACAACAACTTTTTAGTGGTGTCGAAGCACATCACCACCGTAGGTACGCTCTCTGGACGAAGCAATGCTTTTAGCTCGTTCGACATTGAGGACGTGCGCAAACAGCCATTCTGTAAAAAGGTGGGGGCCTTCACTTCTTCACAGTATAAAGTGTCGGCTGCCATGAGCATGCAAGGAGCAGAACCTTTGAACACAGAAATGTTCTTTGAAGCTGTACCAGATAGTTTCGTTGATGCTGCAGCAAGTGACTGGCAATATAAGCCTGGCGATGAGCAAGTACCCGTCATATTGCCCCGCACTTACATTGCTCTCTATAACTTTGGATTTGCTCAGAGTCGCAACTTGCCGAAGGTGAGCGACGGACTTGTAAGCATGATTGATATGCGCATTTTTATCAATGCCAACGGACAGCACGCACAGTTTAAAGGCAAAGTATTAGGCTTCTCTAGCCGACTTAATACGATTTTAGTGCCACAAAGCTTTATAGACTGGAGTAATAGCACGTATGAACCAGGTAAGACAGAAGACCCATCGCGCATTATTCTCGAAGTAAACAATCCAACCGACGACCGCATTGCACAATATATGCAACAAAAGGGCTATGACGTTGAAGACAATAAGTTAGACGCAGGCAAAACTACTTACTTCTTAAAAGTTGTGGTAAGTATGGTTATGTTGGTTGGATTGCTGGTAAGTATATTATCGTTCTACATCTTGATGCTGAGCATTTACTTATTGGTGCAGAAGAATACACAAAAGTTGGAAAATCTCTTGCTCATTGGCTATAGTCCTAGTCGCGTGAGCCGTCCTTACCAATTGCTCACATTGGGCATGAATGCTGCAACACTTGTGTTAGCATTTGTATTACTACTTTTAGTACGCAACTATTATATGCACGTCATCGGACTGATATTCCCCTCGCTTAAGAGTGGCAGTCTGTGGCCTGCACTCATAGCAGGTGGTGGCATTTTTGTATTAGTATCAATTGTTAACATCATCGCCATTCGCAATAAGGTAATGCACATTTGGTACAGAAAGGATTAATTAATACCATTATCTCTAACTCTTCGCAATAAGGTAAAATGAAGAATCTTCTAAATCTATATAAGCAATGGAAGGGCGAAGCTCCTCTTAAAGTCGAAACGCTGCCAAAGGCTGGTAGCAATCGACAATACGTGCGTATGTTTGCTAACGACGGCACAACAGCCATCGGCGTGATTGGACCTTCTATTGAAGAGAATAAGTGCTTTGTCTACTTAGCTCAGCACTTTACTGCCAAACAACTCCCTATGCCTAAAATATATGCCATAAGCGATGACAGTCAATGTTACATTCAACAAGACTTAGGGCATGTGGCACTGTACGATGCTTTGGCTAAGGCACGAGCTAACGACTTCACTTACGAAGCAACAGAACAATCGTTGCTTGAAAGGACAATACGAAGTTTGGCTCACGTACAAATAGAAGGAGCAAAGGAGTTGGACTTCAATAAATGTATCTCTCCAATTCGCTTTGATCATCAAGCGGCAATGTTCGATTTGAACTACTTTAAGTATAGCTTTTTAAAGACAACTGATTTACCTTTTGACGAAATTAGATTAGAAGCTGACATGCAGCGTTTCGCTATGGACTTGGTGGGTGATGAGACTGAAGAGCATTACTTTCTATATCGCGACTTCCAAGCGCGCAACGTAATGTTGCTTAATGGTGAGCCCTGCTTTATCGACTTTCAGGGAGGCATGAAGGGACCATTACAATATGATCTGGCATCATTCTTATGGCAAGCTTCAGCTCGTTACCCACAGACATTGCGCGAAAAACTTATTACAGCCTACATGGAAGAGGTAAGACAACTCTTACCAGATTTTAATGAGGAGCAATTTAAAACGCGCCTTCACTTATTTGTACTCTTCCGCATACTTCAAGTATTGGGAGCTTACGGCTTACGCGGCTACTTTGAGCGCAAAAAGTACTTCCTAAATAGCATACCTTTAGCAATTCAAAACCTGCGCCGACAACTGTTTGAACAAACGGCACTACCCTACCCTTACTTAAACGAAACTTTGCATCGATTAGTAGAACTGCCTCAATTTAACGAGAGACCTCAAGCGCTTGGCGCTATATCGAAATCAAAATATGACGGACAAGGGCCACTCGTAGTACGAGTCTTCAGCTTTAGTTATAAGAAAGGCATACCTGAGGATAAATCAGGCAATGGAGGCGGATACGTGTTTGACTGTAGAAGTACGCATAACCCAGGTCGATACGAACAGTATAAGCCTTTAACGGGACTTGACGCTCCCGTTATTAAATTCTTGGAAGACGACGGTGAAATCCTTACTTTTCTTGATTCGGTATACAAACTGGCTGATGCCCACGTAACACGCTATATGGAACGTGGCTTTACTGACTTAATGTTCTCATTCGGTTGTACAGGTGGGCGTCATCGCAGCGTATACTCCGCACAACACTTGGCCGAACACTTGCATCAGAAGTTTGGCATTGAGGTAAGAGTTTGCCACCGCGAGCAGAACATCTCATCTGTCTTAAAATAAGAAAAGTACGGCTGTCGTAGTTAAGTTTCGCTAAAATAATCGGAAGAATAGACGAATTTATACGAAAAATAAGTAACTTTGCTTTACAAAAATGCCTATAAATATGACTAAAACGAATGGCTTTCAAGACATTAAAGCCTATTTAGAAGCTAACGAACTTGAGCAGGCACAGAGAATAATTGACGAAGAAAAGCAGAAATCGGATACTCCCTCTGCCATGCTTTACTACCTGCAAGGAAAGCTTTTTATGAAAAAGTCTGATTGGGGCAACGCGATTAGCAACTTCTTAAAAGCGGAAGATTTAGACCCTGACGGGCCAGCTCGGCAATGTCGACTGATGCTCAACGACATTATGGCATTTTATAACAAAGATATGTTTAATCAGTAACCTAAACACTTCATTGTGTTGCACGCTACTGAATATAATATACATATTATGAGTAAAATAAAAGGAGTTCTTGTTATCGATAAGAATCGGTGCAAAGGGTGTGGACTATGCGTTGTGGCATGTCCGACAAAAACGCTTGCATTATCAACTAAAGAGGTAAACCACAAGGGTTATGCTTTCTGCGAAGAAATCGCTGACACTTGCATCGGTTGTGCCTCATGTGCTATTGTATGCCCAGACGCGTGCATTAGCGTTTATCGAACCAAAGAGTAATAAAAAAAATACACTTCACTCCCCAACTATTCTTTACAGACATGGAATATGGATTGCCATACTCTATTAAAGGGCAGTGTGGTATTGAGATACAAATTGACTTCTATGAAAGAAGATAATGAAGTTCTGCTTCTGAAAGGAAATGAAGCAATAGCTCGTGCAGCCATTCGATGTGGCTGTGACGGCTACTTTGGCTACCCTATCACCCCTCAAAGCGAAGTGCTTGAGACTTTAGCTGAACTCAAGCCTTGGGAAACAACTGGTATGGTTGTATTACAAGCAGAAAGCGAAGTCGCCTCTATTAATATGCTTTACGGAGGCGGTGGAACAGGTAAACGTGTTATGACGTCATCGTCGTCGCCGGGTGTAGCCTTGATGCAAGAGGGCATTAGCTATATGGCTGGCGCGGAAATACCTGGTCTCATTGTTAACGTACAACGAGGTGGCCCTGGCTTAGGTACTATTCAGCCCTCACAAAGTGATTATAACCAAGCTACACGCGGTGGAGGCAATGGTGACTATAACGTAATTGTTTTGGCTCCTGCTTCTGTACAGGAAATGGCTGACTTCGTTGACTTGGCTTTTACACTTGCGTTTAAATATCGCAATCCTGCAATGATACTATCTGACGGTGTAATCGGTCAGATGATGGAGAAAGTGGTGTTACCCCCTTTCAAACCTCGTCGCACGGAAGAAGAAATCGCAGAAGAGTGCCCTTGGGCTGCAAATGGGCATGGGCTAAAGAAACGTGGGCCACAAGTAATTACATCTCTTGAACTCGAACCAACTAAAATGGAGATAAAAAATCTTCATTTGCAAGAGAAGTATCGTCAAATAAAAGAAAATGAGGTGCGTTACGAAACGCAACAACTTGACGATGCTGAATATGTAATCGTAGCCTTTGGATCGGCCGCTCGCATCTCACAAAAAGCAATGGAAACAGCCCGTAAGCAAGGGCTGAAAGTAGGTATCTTCCGCCCCATCACCTTATGGCCCTTCCCTGAACAACAATTACACGAAATAGCCCAACGCGTAAAAGGTTTCTTGGTAGTTGAAATCAACGCGGGCCAAATGATATTTGACGTAAAATTGGCCGTTGAAGGAAAAGTGCCCGTTGAGCACTACGGTCGATTAGGCGGTATCGTTCCTAACCCTGACGAAATCATTGAAGCGCTCAAAAAGCTTCAAAAATAAGATATTACAAACTAATTCCACTACATTCGTAACACATGCGAACCACATAATGATAAACTCTTCGACTAATAACACGAGCGATTGGCTAGAACGCTTAAAGCATCCTGAACGCAAAGAGCCAAAAAGACGACGTATGACTCGTAACTTGTTTATACGTAACATTCTAAATGCCTTATTTATCATCGTTGCATTGGTAGCTATGATTGGTATTATTGTGGCTAAAGAACATGTTATGGTGTGGTATAGCGTAGGACTTTTTGCTGTTATCATTAAAATGGTAGAGGTAATGCTACGCATGCCTGGAATTAAGAAATAAACTTTTTTAGTCAGACTTTCATGACAAGAGAAGATATAATTAAGCCAGAAAATCTGGTATATAAGAAGCCAGAACTCATGAACGATACCGACATGCACTATTGTCCGGGTTGTTCGCATGGTGTTGTACACAAGCTGGTAGCTGAAGTCATAGCCGAAATGGGATTGGAAGAAAAGACCATTGGTATTAGTCCTGTAGGTTGTGCTGTGTTTGCCTATCGTTACATTGACATTGACTGGCAAGAGGCAGCCCATGGACGCGCTCCTGCATTGGCTACGGCTTGTAAGCGCTTGTGGCCCGACCGATTAGTTTTCACCTATCAAGGCGACGGCGACTTGGCTTGTATTGGTACGGCTGAAACCATTCATGCACTAAATCGTGGCGAGAATATTACAATGATATTTATCAACAACGCTATTTATGGCATGACAGGTGGCCAGATGGCTCCTACAACATTGGTGGGAATGAAAACGGTGACTTGTCCTTACGGACGTGACCCTAAACTTCATGGTTACCCTCTCAACATCACCGACCTTGCAGCAAAACTCGAAGGTACAGCTTACGTAACACGACAAAGTGTACATAGCGTTGCAGCCATTCGAAAAGCTAAGAAGGCTATTCGCCATGCTTTTGAGAACTCTATGCAAGGTAAGGGTTCAAACCTAATCGAAATCGTTTCAACTTGCTCGTCTGGTTGGAAATTGTCACCCATAAAGGCCAATGAATGGATGGAAGAACACATGTTCGACTTTTACCATATTGGCGATTTGAAAGATAAATAAGCGTAAAGTACACATGAAACAAGAAATCATTATATCGGGTTTCGGAGGACAAGGTGTATTGTCGATGGGTAAGATTTTGGCCTATGCCGCATTAATGGAGGGCAAGGAAGTTACATGGATGCCTGCCTATGGACCAGAACAACGCGGCGGAACTGCTAACGTAACAGTGATAATAAGCGACGAACCTATCTCATCACCTATTCTGAGTAGTTACGACACGGCTATTCTGCTCAACCAGCCTTCGCTCGACAAGTTTCAACCCAAGGTAAAGGCAGGAGGAACTCTCATCTACGATAGCTTTGGCATTATCGACAAACCTTCGCGCACAGACATCACCTCATGGCACATCGCTGCAATGGAAACTGCTGCAGATATGTCGATGATGAAGTGTTTTAACATGTTTGTATTGGGTGGTTTTTTAAAGGTTCACCCCATTGTTTCAACCGAAAGCGTGATGAAAGCCTTACGTAAGACACTGCCCGAACGCCACCATAACTTGTTGCCCGTAAACGAGCTTGCAATACTCAAGGGCATGGATATTATTACAAAATAAAAAAGTTCAGTGGGAGCGATATATTATAAATCAGAAGTACGTCCCACCTCATTCACTTTATAAATTTGCAATTATGGCAAACCGTAAACAACTCAAGAAGAGCATCAAGATGATTACAGGTGATCTCTTCGCTGACTGCGTAGCTCTTAGTATGTGTCAACAGGCTGACCAAGCAACGCTTGATAGCCTTATGAAGGAGATTATTGCTCTTCATGGCGACTTTGTTGCTCGCATTAGCCACACGGAGAAAGGCAGCGAACACGCATTTTACGCACAGTTGAAGAAAGAATTTACCGAAAAGGTAAATGACTTGAACGAACGTATTATTAAGGCTTAGTTGCATTCTGCCTACATACTCTACTAACTTATGTATGCGAATAAATAAAAAGATATCCACTACCCTTTTCATTATGAGTAGTTTTCTTTATTTATTCGCATACATTGTTTTTGATAATAAATTCGCAAGACCTACACACTGATAAGAATGTTTAAGAAACTCTGTAAGACTATATTATATAAATGGATGGGATGGCAGGTGGAAGTAACAGAGTCTACACCTGATAAGTGCATCATCTGTGTAGCTCCCCACACAAGTAATTGGGACTTTGTGATTGGAGAACTATACTATGGCTCAATAGGCTTAACATCTAACTTTCTAATGAAGAAGGAGTGGTTCTTTTGGCCTTTGGGCGCTTTATTTCGCCGCATCGGTGGCATACCTGTTGAACGTAGTCGCCATACAAGCCTAACAGACCAAATGGCTGAAAAAGCAATAAAAGCAAAAAGATTTTCTTTAGCAGTAACGCCTGAAGGGACTCGTTCGTTAGCTCGACAGTGGAAACGCGGATTTTACTTTATTGCTTTAAAAGCAAACCTTCCTATTCTGCTCTACGCTATTGATTATCCAAACAAACGAATTGTTTGTAAGAAAACGCTTGTACCTTCTGGAGACGTTGAAGCCGACATGTGCACAATCATGAATTATTATAGTAACTATCAAGGCAAACACCCCGAAAAGTTTGCGGTGGAAACATACAATTAGAAAAATAAGAGCATTGATAATGTAAGTATTATCAATGCTCTTATTGTTTTTATTTCGTTGTAAGAGATGTTTGTGCTTTTGCACTTTTACGCAACTGATAGGTGTTATAAAGGTTGTGCCAAATGCTGTAGAAGCCGCCAGCAATGGAGGTTACGGGATTTAAAAAAGTATAGCCCATCCATATAGCAAAAACAGTATTCTTTTGTCCTAAGGCTTGACAAGTACTAATGGGACGATGATAATGTTTACCAATCATGCGGCCAAGGCTAAACTGAATAATGCAACAAAGCAATGACACAACAGCTATACCTATTAATTCTACTAACGCGTGATTGGTATGTACAATACTTCGACAAGTAACAGATATTGCTATGCTGAGTGCTATAGCCCAAAGATAAAAAGCTAAATCGTGGAAGGAAAGTAAGTAATGATGTAATTTTGGCAGGAAAGAACGCACAAATTGTGCCGCTATCAAAGGGAATATCAACAAGGGGAACACTCTCGAAAGAATGCGGAACAAAGCTGTCGCAAATGAGATGTTACTTTGCGGTTCTATTAAAGGTATCATACTAGGTACTATAAATGCTACAGCAACATTGATTAAGAGCGTGTACATAGTAATGTCAGCTACGTCGCCACCTAACTTTTGCGTAACGACAGAGGCAGATGTTGCCGTCGGGCATATCATACACAATAGAGCAGCCTCCACTAAGACGCTTCCCCTAAAAATGGGTAGAAAATGTAATAACAAACACATCGCAGCAAAACTGCCACATTGTATTGTTAGAAGCCAAGCATGAGACTTGTATGGACGCAAAACACGTGCATCTATCTTACAAAACGAGAGAAATAGCATTGAAAAAATAAGAACGGGCTGCACCACTGCCACTACTTTTGGGACAAAAGGCCTTGTGAAATCAAATATACTGCAACTTGTATAAAAAAAATAAGCGATAGCTCCCCAACAAATGGCCACTGGGAGTGTCCACGACTTAAGGAATTGCTTTACCCCCATTAGGAACTGCTTTACAACATTTTGCATCGTCTTCGTAATTTATTACAATTCTATTTCATCTTTGTGACTCAAAATGGGAATGCTATTATGAAATGGCAGAAAAGTTGATCATCGTCTTCTTCAACTGTGCGAGATGCGTCCAAACGATTTCATTCTGAGGTAGATTGCGTTGTGGATCATGTTCGAGCACATTAGAGGCCGCTTCACGTGCCACTTCAAGCAAATCTTGGTCTTTAATGATATTGGCAATTTTAAGGTCGAACGGCATACCACTTTGCGCTGTTCCTTCTAAATCGCCAGGCCCTCTCAACTTCATATCTTCCTCAGCTATAACAAAGCCATCCGTGCTTTCAACCATCACTTGCATACGACGAAGAGAGTGTTCTGCAAGATGATCTTTCGTCATTAGTACGCAGTAGGATTGCTCAGCTCCACGACCTACACGACCACGCAACTGATGTAACTGTGCTAAACCAAAGCGTTCGGCATTTTCAATCACCATAACCGAAGCATTAGGCACGTTTACACCTACTTCAATCACTGTGGTCGAAACGAGTATTTGTGTACGTTGCTCTTTAAAGTCTGCCATAGCTTTTTCTTTTTCAACTGGTTTCATCTTACCATGTACCATGCCCACGTTATAGTCTTTAAATATATCGACTAACTGATTATAACCCGTCTGAAGATCGCGAAGGTCAAGACTTTCGTTTTCCTTTATCAAAGGATAAACTACATACACTTGTCGACCTAACTCTAACTGGTAGCGCATGCCTTGATATAACTTTTCGCGATCCATTTGACGATAATGTACCGTTTGTATGGGCTTACGACCAGGGGGTAACTCGTCTATCACGCTAACATCTAAGTCGCCATAAACGGTCATGGCTAAAGTGCGAGGAATAGGAGTTGCCGTCATTACCAATATATGTGGCGGTCGAACATTCTTTTCCCACAATTTGGCTCGTTGCTTTACACCAAAGCGATGTTGTTCGTCAATTACAACTAATCCTAAATTATGAAATACAACCGATGGCTCAATGAGGGCGTGTGTGCCTACAAGTAAATGGACACTACCGTCTGCCACACCCTGCAATACCTCTTTACGACGTTTTCCCTTGACATTACCCGTCAGTAGTTCAACCTTTAAGGGCATCTTGCCTAAGTACTCACATATCGACTCATAATGTTGCTCTGCCAAGATTTCAGTAGGAGCCATAATGCAAGCTTGAAAATGATTGTCAATGGCCAATAAACTACATAACAAAGCTACCATTGTTTTGCCACTACCAACGTCTCCTTGCAACAAGCGGTTCATTTGGCTTCCCGTTCGAACGTCTTGACGTATTTCGCGAATGACTCGCTTTTGCGCATTGGTGAGTTCAAAAGGTAAGCATTCGTTATAGAAACGCATAAACATTTCGCCTACTTGCGTAAAAACAAAGCCATCGTAGTGTAACTTTCGATTTTGTGTATAACGCAGAATGTCAAGTTGCAGATAAAAGAGTTCTTCAAACTTTAGTCTACGACTAGCCTCGGGTATAATCGTCGAACTTGGCGGACAATGAATGATATGCAACGCCTCGTCAAGTCCCATGAGCTGATAGTGCTTTATCAAATAGTCGGGCAAAGACTCTGGTACCTTTTGACCCTTTAACATAGCGAAAGCACGTTCTACCAATTCTGCAATAGAGCGCGAACTGAAGCCCTGACGTTTCATTCTCTCAGAGGTGTGATAATGGGGTTGCATCGTAAGCGATTGCTTTTGAGCCTCATCAGCATCTTCCAACTCTGGGTGAGCGATATTAATTCTACCATTAAAGGTTGTTGGCTTACCCAATAATACGTAGGGATGATTAAAAAACAGTTTCTTTTCAAAACTCTTTATACTATTAAACCACACCAACTCTACGTAGCCAGTCCCATCTGCAAAGATAGCGACCAAACGTTCGCGACGTCCTGTGCCTTCAATATTCTTAGCAATAACTTGTCCCTTCAGCTGCACATAAGGCATACCGTCAGCAAGATCTTTGATTTTATGTATTACGCTCCGATCAATATACTTATAAGGGAAATTATATAGCAAGTCACGAAGGGTGAAGACAGATAAGTCTTCACCCAACGTTTTTGCTCTTAAAGGGCCAACGCCTTTTAAGTACTTTATGTCAGTTTGGAGCGGATTAATCATGCAGAGGTTGCAACTAAAAAAGATTAAAACTTCAGCACTTGTTCTTGCGACTTGTCGTACCCCTCAAAAAGCATATCTTTTTCTACTTGGTCAACGATGCTCGGATTGACGGCTAATCGGCGAGCTATACTACATGCAAAAAGCCGTGTAGCGGCAGGACCAGCAGCTGTAATAAAGTTTTCGTGTTCAATAACGTAGGCCTCTCTGTGACATATAGATCCTTCTACGTGCTCTTCCATTCCAGGATAAATTGTCAAGTGTCTACCTTTAACAATACCTGCTGAGCCTAATACCATTGGAGCAGCACATATAGCAGCTATCAACGTTCCAATCTGTGCTTGTTGACAGATTGCAGATTTTAACACACCATTCTTGGCCATTGCTTCTGCGCCTTTTAGCCCTCCAGGAAGGATTATAGCCTCGCAATGCACAAGATGATTTTTTCTGAACATACTATCAGCCTTTACCACTAAGCCACGCGCACTTGTTACAACGCGCTTTCCTGTCACACTTAACGTTTGCACCTGCAAACCACAACGTCTTAAAATGTCTAAAGTTCCGATAGCCTCGATATCTTCAAAGCCGTCGGCTAAAAATAGGTAAATCATATGTTTAGTTTATACGCTTCATCAAAGTGTAGAAGTTTGTTTCACAACAGGTTTGTCCTTATAGCTGCGCAAAATCACCACGCTCTCTATAAAGACTTTTTTCCACACCAATGATGACTTTTCCATGCGATATTAAAATTCGAACTATGCGAAAGAAGTTATTCCAGACAATTTAAATATTGCTGAATCGTTTCTTTTAGCCCCATATATAAGGCATCACAGATAAGTGCATGACCTATACTCACTTCGTCCGTCCAAGGAATGCACTGATGAAAATAGGCAAGGTTTTGAAGGCTCAAGTCATGCCCAGCATTCAATCCCAAACCGATTTCTTTACAATAACGTGCCGCCTCTATAAAAGGAGCTATCGCCTCCTCACGATTACGCGCGTAATTGGCAGCGTATGGTTCGGTATAAAGTTCCACGCGATCAGCGCCCAAATCCTTGGCATAACGAACCATTTCTTTATCGGCATCAACGAAAACGCTTACTCTTATGCCCTTTCCTTTAAAACGTGCTATTATAGGACGTAAGAAGTCTGCATGAACCTTTGTGTTCCACCCATGATTGGACGTTAATTGGTCAGGTGCATCAGGCACGAGTGTCACCTGTGCAGGTTGCACTTGCAATACCAAATCACAAAAGTCATCATGGGGGTAGCCTTCAATATTAAATTCAGTTGTTAACTTTGGACGCAAGTCAAATACATCCTGATGACGTATATGACGTTCATCAGGACGAGGGTGAACCGTGATACCTTGCGCACCAAATTGTTCGCAATCTAATGCGACACGAATCACATCGGGATTATTACCTCCACGCGCATTGCGCAATGTTGCGACCTTATTAATATTTACACTTAACTTTGTCATAATTGTTAATCGTTATTTAAAACGAAAAATGTATTTTTGCGCTTGACAAAAGAAAAGAAATACTTTATAGCAACGTTTTTTCTTTGCCAAAACGTACATAAAAGGGAAATCTTTTAGTTTTTCTCCCCAAAAAACAAACAAAAGTACAACTTTTACAGATTTCGCTGAGTTGACAATACTAAAAAATTATTCTTATAGACTGTTTTTTAAACTATTTTATCATCAATGGACTATTCACACTTAAAATTTGCACTTTTCGGCAACATATTTCAGACAAAAAAGAACCAATACGTATCACACATACTACAAAAGCTGAAAAACCTTAATGTACACATTTGCATAGAACGCAACTTCGCTTCATTTATACATAAGGAACTTAAAGTAGACCTTACAAATATTGAGACATTCGAGCGTACGCAACATTGTTGTGCGCACGTTGCTATTTCAATTGGGGGCGATGGCACTTTCTTAGGAACAGCAGCCTTAGTTGGCGCAAGCGGCATTCCCATTTTAGGAATTAACACAGGGCGTTTAGGTTTCTTGGCTGACGTATCGCCCGAAGGCATTGATGAATCACTTGAAGCACTATGCAAAGGTGAATATGTAATTGAAAAGCGCAAGGCGTTAGCGGTTATGAAAGATGGGAAGCTATCTACATTCTATCCTTACGCTTTAAATGAAGTAGCTGTACTAAAGCATGACAACTCCTCACTCATTGAGATAAAAACATACGTCAACGACCACTTCTTAACCAACTACTTAGCAGACGGACTTATCATATCCACCCCCACAGGCTCTACTGGTTACTCTTTAAGCGTAGGTGGACCCATACTTGTACCGCAATCAGGCACGTTTTGCATTTCCCCCATTGCACCGCATAGTCTTTCTGTTCGCCCTGTTGTAGTACGTGACGACGTGAAGATTAGGTTAGAGGTGTGTAGCCGTAGCCACAACTTCCTATTAGCTTGCGACGGACAGAGCGAAAGTCTCCCCCACTCTATCGTCATATCGCTTGAATGCGCTCCTCATACGATTAAGGTCATAAAGATAAAGCACAAACACTTCTTTGAAACTTTGCGCGATAAACTTATGTGGGGAGCAGACCAACGCAACTAAAGCACAACGCCTTTCAAACAATCCCCACGCGCCACATACTATAAAAAAGAACAGACATGACCCGTCCACTTCCGCATATCATTCGCTATTTGATTACACAATTACGAGGGCATTCATTACAAATAACGCTCAACACCACCGTAGGCATATTACTTGTTTTGCTTGACCTTGCTTTTGTTTGGGCTACTAAGTTAGCCATTGATGTAGCGACACATAACACCACAGCCGTAACGTTACACCAAGCATTTCTATTGATAGCCCTTATTATGTTTACACGCATCGTATTGGGGTTATCCTCACGTTGGATTCGAGCGATATTGGGAGTGAAGGCACAAAACTCCATGCGGCAACACCTATTTAATAGGCTATTGCGCTGCAAATGGACAGAACTCAAAACTTATCATACGGGCAATCTCACCAACCGCATTGAGCACGACGTAAATGACGTGGTTAACTTTGTAACCGAAAGCATACCCTCTTTCATTACCACCTTAGCGCAATTCATTGGTGCCTTCTTCTTCCTATTCTTCATGGATAGCACGTTGGCTATTATCATTGTGTGCGTTATACCTTTCTTTATTATTAGCAGTAAACTCTACATTAAGAAGATGCGTAAACTATCTCATCAAGCGCGCGATGAGGAAAGTAAGATTCAATCAACCATTCAAGAGTCGCTGCAACATGTAATGATAATCAAGACATTACAACGTGTCGCGTATTTTACGAACAGGCTCACTTCACAACAAGCGCAGCTTCATCAAATCATACTATCACGCACGCGCTATGCCACCATATCGTCAAGTTTGTTAAACTTAGGCTTTGCTACAGGTTACTTCGTTACGTTTATTTGGGGAGCTACCAACCTCTCCAAAGGGCTTATAACTTACGGTGCGATGTTAGCTTTTATACAACTTGTAGGTCAAATTCAAGGCCCCGTGCGCAACTTGTCGAAGTTCATTCCTATCTTCATTACGTCCTTTACTGCTACCGAGCGCTTAATGGACATCGAAAACATCGCACAAGAGGAAGCTAACACACCGACAAAACTCATTCCTTCTGTTGGTGTTCAGTTATCTAACCTAACCTTTCAATATACAACATCTTCCCGTCTCATATTCAACAACTTTTGCTATTCATTTCCTGCTGGTAGCATTACAGCTATTGTAGGTGAAACGGGCGCAGGAAAGACTACCCTTATTCGGCTTTTACTCTCGCTCATTCAACCCACAGAAGGAAAGATAGCTTTGATTGACGGCAGTGGCAAAGAAATCACGATGCGCCCCGATCTCAGAGCGAACTTTGCCTATGTTCCTCAAGGCAACACCTTGTTTTCTGGGACAATTCGCAGCAATTTACTATTAGGCAAGCCCGACGCAACTGATGAGGAATTAAAAACTGCACTTCATACCGCAGCAGCAGACTTTGTATATAAGAAAGCAAAAGGATTAGAAACCCCTTGTGGCGAAGCAGGCGACGGGCTTTCTGAAGGGCAAGCACAACGCATTGCCATTGCACGCGCCTTGTTAGCTGACGGCAGCGTCTTTATCTTTGACGAGGCTACCTCTTCACTCGACCCTACTACTGAAGAAACAGTACTACAACGCATCGTTACCCACTTTGCCAACCGCACATTAATCTTCATAACACATCGTCCCCTTGTACTAAAATACGTAACACAAAAGTTGAAACTTTAAAAGCAAACGACGTAAAAATCACCCAATTCCTTGCATAAAGTAACAAGTTGTACTAAATTTGCAGTCTAAAAATAACCTTTGAGGCTACTTTGTGCGTTTGTAAAGCATCATCAAGCCAACCCTTCAAAGTAAAAGTCATTATACAAATCATGGATAAAATTATGGTTCGCGACCGACAGTTCTCGGTTTCCATTCCAGAAGAAAAGATTAAAAAACGTGTAGCACAAGTTGCCGCACAAATTAGTGACGACTTGAAAGACCAGCATCCACTATTCCTTGCAGTGCTCAATGGTTCGTTTGTCTTTGCTGCCGACCTCATGCGTGGCATTACAACTCCTTGCGAAATTTCATTCGTGCGCATGGCATCATACGAAGGCACGTCATCAACGGGAGCTGTTAAGCAACTCATTGGGTTGAAGGAGGACATCAAAGACCGCACGGTGGTAATCGTAGAAGACATCATCGACTCAGGTCTTACCATGCAACATTTGCTCAACCTTTTAGCTGAGAAGCAACCGCGAGCCATACACATTGCAGCACTACTTGTTAAGCCAGGCAACTTACAAGTCAAGCTTGACATACCTTACTGCTGCTTTGAAATTCCTAACGACTTCATCGTTGGCTATGGTCTTGACTACGATGGCGAAGGCCGCAACTTACCCAGTATCTACACCGTGACGGATTAACATTCCGCACGCACTTAACTAAACAATAACAAAACCAACACTAAACGAAACAATGAAAAATATCGTCATCTTCGGTGCTCCTGGTTCAGGCAAAGGCACACAGAGCGATTTGCTCGTACAGAAGTACGGTTTCAAGCACATTTCAACTGGTGATGTGCTCCGCGCTGAAATCAAGAACGGAACAGAGTTAGGCAAAACTGCCAAAGGCTACATTGATAATGGCCAACTCATTCCCGATTCATTAATGATTGACATCCTTGCAGCTACCTACGATTCACTCTGCCCTTGCGAAGGCGTAATCTTTGATGGTTTCCCCCGCACGATTCCCCAAGCAGAAGCACTGAAAAAGATGTTAGCCGACCGCAACACAGAAGTTGCAGGTATGCTTGAACTCGATGTACCCGAAGATATGCTTATGGATCGCCTTATCAACCGTGGCAAGACCTCAGGTCGTGCCGATGACAATGCTGAAACCATTAAGAAGCGTCTCGACGTATACAACGGCCAGACTGCTCCCCTCATCGAATGGTACGAAAAGGAAGGCAAGCGCCACGCAGTTAAGGGTTATGGTGCACTTGAAGAAATCAATGCAGCCCTCTGCGCTGTAATTGATAGTCTATAAAACCCTTACTTTTACTTACGTGCAGATGATTTTTAGTACGCTAATAGCAAGGGCCTAAAGTTTTTGCTAACTTAGCAAAGATTACTTGACTAAAAAACATCTGCACTTTTTATATTGCAACGATAGCCCTATCTGTTACGCATTCATCTAACCGAATATTTTGAACATATAAACATGCTATGGCCGAATCAAACTTTGTAGACTACGTAAAGATATTTTGCCGCTCTGGCAAGGGCGGAAGAGGTTCTATGCACATGCATCGAGCCAAATACCAACCTAACGGAGGTCCCGATGGTGGAGATGGTGGTCGCGGTGGCAATATCTACCTTCGCGGCAACCACAATTATTGGACACTGTTACACTTACGCTACGACCGTCACGTGTTTGCTGAGAATGGAGGCAATGGTTCAAAATGTTGTTCTCACGGCTCTGACGGTGCCGACCGCTACATCGACGTACCTCCCGGCACAGTAGCTTACGATGCCGAAACGGGTAAGTACATCTGCGACGTGACAGAAGACGGACAGGTCGTAATGTTGCTTAAAGGCGGCCGTGGTGGACTTGGCAACTGGCAGTTCCGCACCTCGACCAATCAGGCTCCTCGCTACGCACAGCCTGGCGAGCCTATGCAAGAGATGATGGTTATTCTTGAGCTAAAGCTACTTGCTGACGTAGGTTTGGTAGGTTTCCCTAATGCTGGAAAGTCTACATTAGTGTCAGCACTATCTTCGGCTCGTCCTAAAATTGCCAACTATCCCTTCACTACAATGGAACCCAGTTTGGGCGTCGTTGCTTATCGCGACCACAAGTCATTTGTTATGGCCGACATTCCTGGTATTATCGAAGGAGCAAGTGAAGGCCGCGGTCTTGGTTTGCGCTTTTTGCGTCACATTGAGCGTAACTCGTTGTTGCTCTTTATGGTTCCAGGCGACACCGACAATATTGCAAAAGAGTACAACATTTTGTTAGGTGAATTGCAAAAGTTTAATCCTGGCATGCTTGACAAGCATCGCGTACTTGCCGTAACCAAATGCGATCTACTGGACGAAGAACTCATGGAAATGCTGAAAGCCGAACTTCCCACCGACCTTCCTGTCGTATACATTTCGGCCGTAACAGGTTTCGGCTTAGATCAATTAAAAGACGTGTTATGGGAAGAACTTAATAGCGAAAGCAATAAGTTGCAATCTGTCACCGAAGGAGGTTCTATCGTACATCGCGACCGAGAAGTAAAGGCACTTGATGCCGATTTCGCTGATTGGCAAGCTGACTACGACCTTGACGAACTTGAAGAGATTGACGGCATTACCGACGACGACATTTACGACATGGAAGATCTTGAGGACTAACTCCCTTCCTAAACTTCACCCTTATTCCCTTATTATAGAATAGTAATGGATAGATGAATCATACAACGATTATAGCAGCATATTATCAAAGGTATCATTCATCTATCCATTTTTTCACTCTCCCCCTCCAATGAACAATACGCTGCTTGATTATAAACTTTCACCCAACGCAACTGCATTTTCAACAACAAGAGTTTCGCCCCACCCCCTTTCTTCCGAAAGAATAAAAGAGATGGGCAATTATGCAGCCTTTAACGTCACACACTACTGCGGTGATGCTCCCGAACGAGTCCAAGAGAACAAACAATGGCTCTGTGATACGCTACACATTCAATTAAACCAACTATGGTTGCCACGTCAAACTCACACTGCTAACGTTCAACGCATTGACACATCGTTCTTGTCAAAATCAGCGACAGAACAAGTAACCCTATTGCAAGACATTGATGCACTTATTACCAATTTACCACAACAGTGCATTGGCATTTCTACAGCAGACTGTGTACCCATTCTTATATTTGACGAAGCACACCATGCTATCGCAGCTATTCACGCGGGGTGGCGAGGAACGGTCAGTCGAATTGCGCAACACGCAATTCAGCAGATGACCCTCCAGTATAACACCTCCCCTCAACATTGCAAAGCCATTATAGGCCCAAGTATCTCGGTTGAAGCCTTTGAGGTGGGAGAGGAAGTGGTGCAACAATTCCTTCAAGCAGGATTTCCGCAAAGTATCATCTCACGATCTCCGCGATACGCCACGTCACGTCCTCACATCGACCTTTGGGCGGCAAATAGTTGGCTTTTGGAAGAGACAGGCATACCGCTTTCTAATATTCAGATAGCTGGTATATGCACTTTCAGTCACGCCGACACCTTCTTTTCAGCCCGCAAGTTAGGTATCAACTCAGGGCGCATCTTCACTGGCATAATGCTCAATCAACCATAGCATACCTCCCTATATGAAACGAAAATATCAATTACTCTTCATTGCTCTGCTAATAGCAAACGCATGTGTCCCCACGTTTGCACAGAGCGATAATGCGTTGTCTCGTGCTGTACATAATGTAACCTACAATGCGGAATTTCAAGGAAACTTTTCTAATGACGACACGCCACTTTGGCTCACTGCCAATCGTTACGGACTATCTTCTATAAAGCAAAACAACGGTTACGCACGTGCTTCTATCTTTCACAACACCACAGCCGACTCCACACATCAATGGCGCATTGGTTATGGTGCAGATATCGTTGCGCCCATCAGCTATTCTAGCAAGTTTGTAGTACAACAACTTTATGCAGACTTTGACTATCGACTTGTGCGCTTAACTTTGGGTGCAAAACAACTACCTTTGGCATTAAAGAATGAAGAATTAAGCAGTGGCGGACAAACATTAGGCATTAACGCACGCCCTGTGCCTGCTTTCCGTTTCGAAATGCCCGAATATTGGAACATTAGTGGTCGAGGCCATTGGGCAGCCATTCGCGGACATATCAGCTATGGCATGATGACAGACGGCAACTTTCAGCAAGACTATGTAGGAGGCGGAGATGCTCACTATGCTAAAAACGTTCTGCTACACACCAAAGCGGGCTATATACGTTTAGGAAATAAAGATAAGTTTCCACTCGTCTTCGAAGGTGGACTTGAA
The DNA here is from genome assembly GCA_900540885.1 of uncultured Prevotella sp. Taxonomy (GTDB): domain Bacteria; phylum Bacteroidota; class Bacteroidia; order Bacteroidales; family Bacteroidaceae; genus Alloprevotella. Next base: position 33,723 of record UQHJ01000002.1, on the reverse strand, counting down.
TGGGCTACACAGTTTGGTGGCACCGCCTACAATAGCCAAACATGGGACGGCACAAGTGCTAAGCCTATTAAAATGAGCCATACGCTAAAAGACTTTATCAATGCCACCTTTGGCGGTGGAGGCGATAGCACCGACGGCGACGGATATGCCAATTCTACGGGCAACACCTTGGGTAGTTGGTTGGCACGCCTCACGTGGAATGGCAAAGATTGGAGCGTGAGTGCTTACTACGACCATTTCTTCGAAGATCATTCACAGATGTTTCTGCAATACGGTTGGTTTGACGGTCTTGTGGGCGTTGAAGCCAAACTTCCCCACAATCGTCTTGTTGACAACATCGTATATGAATACATGAAGACGACCTATCAAAGCGGTTCTGTCTATCACGACCATACAGAAGCCATACCTGACCAAATAAGCGGTGTTGACAATTATTACAATCACAACATCTACGCTGGTTGGCAACACTGGGGACAAGCAATGGGTAACCCTCTATTTACTTCGCCCCTCTACAATCATAATGTCGACCTCACCTTCACCTCTAATCGCTTTAAAGCTCATCACATAGGCATTAGCGGAACGCCCACTCCCTCTTTGCATTATCGACTGCTCTATACTCACCAACGCAGCCTTGGCACCTATGCCGTTCCTTACACCAAAGCACGCACAAACCATAGCTTTATGGCCGAAGTAAAGTACGCGCCACAACGTTTAGGCAAACTTAACGCCCAGGGGTGGAGTCTAAAGGCGGCTTACGCTTTTGACCACGGAACGCTCATGGGCAATAACATGGGTTTCCAGCTCACATTGGCGAAAACGGGGCTTTTATTACACTAATCGGTAAACAATAAAACACATGAAAGTTTCTTTATCTATTCTTTTCGCATCGCTTTCGATATTGTCGTTCTCTTATTGTTCAAAGATGCCTGAGAACGGTATGTTGGACGGCAAATGGCAACTTTCCGAAATGTATTCTAAAACGACCCATAGCGACGCGCACTATGTAGCAACACTCGCCACAGACAAACGCGCCGACAATATCTATTGGAATATCCAGTTAAAACTGCTTTACATTACATCAGCAAAGCCACTCAACACTTTTACAAACGAAACGGTTGCACGTTTTCATTACAGTGGTTCAACCTTGCAAGTAGGCCCGACTTACATTCACTATCGCGACCGCGACAGTTTAATTACCAACGCAAACTCTACCGAACTTATTCCACTCGGCATTCGCGGCAATGCTACGACGTACGACATCAAGCGACTTAATGCAAGCACACTCATATTGTGCTCTTCGCTTGATAGTTTAATCTTTAAGAAGCTACGCTAATAAGGAACTCAAGTTTCGGATTTGAGGCTGAGTTTATCACATAAAAAAAGCTTTGAGTATTTCCGTGTATCACGGAGAATGAGTAGCTTAGATGTGATAAAAAAACGATACTCAAAGCCATGAGCAAAATTACAAAAATTCCGTCTGAGATTCGCAACTTTTAAACTGCAATTTATCTCACATAATATCCATACATTTTCAGGACTTTTGATTTATCTTTCATGTTTCATTTTTTGTTATAAAGTAATTGAATATCAGTCATTTCGAAAAGTGAAGCATACGACTTTAATGTTTCATTTTTAGTTTCATGTTTCATTTTTCAAAACACTGAGGGAGCGCTTTCACGCTCCCTCAGTGTTTTTGAATCGCTCCCACAGGGGTTTTGAATCGCTCCCACAGTGTTTTTGTTTTTCTCCCTCAGTGTTTTTAGAATGAAACAATGAAACTAAAAGTGAAACATAAAAGTCGTATGTTTCAGCCTTCAAAAGTATTGATAATCAACAAGTTGAAATATAAAAATGAAACATGAAACATAAAATATGCGAAGGTAAAATATACGTAACCACAATGCCTATTTTGGGCGTTCTGAAACATCTTGTAGAGGATTTCAAACTTCAATTTATCGAAAAGACAGGAATGAACACATTAAGGCGCGCTTCGCGCTTTGAGTTTTGAACATCAATGTTTCATTAACTCAAGTTTACGATTTCCTGGTTGTTTAACTTTACGAAATTTTGGTGGTACAAAGTTACGTATTACACCATTACACGAAAAGGGTAACTATGCTTTATGCCCACCAATTTGCAGGTTACGCTCTTTCATCGTTGCCCCTTCTGCAAAGTTGCTACCTTTTAATATTGCATTTTTTCCTAAGTCCTTTTTAATGTGCAACACGGCTTCTTGTACCTTAGCCGCTCTTTCCTGCTTTTCTTCTGCTTGTTGTTTCTCATTTTCTAATGCACTATAATCAGTAAACAAGTCAAGTTGTACGATTCTCTGCTTTTTACGTAAATCGGAACAACTCTTCAACTTGCCTACTGTTAGATTCAATCTACGAAAGAGTAAGGCTTTGTTCGCACACTTATCTAATAGATTAATAAATATATTTACAACAAGCTCTGTTGAGAAAGTACTATTACTGTCAATTTGCATTGTGGCATGTGCAGGCTTAGGCACTTGGCGACCGTAATGATCACTTACTAAAGTGCCGCAAAATACTTGACTAAAATTGGGCAATCGTAAGCTTTCACGATCGTAACCAACATCGATCGTAAGTTGGCCTGCGACCATTTGTTTATCAAATAGTTCAAGCGACATTTGTTCTGCCATTTCACGCACCACAGCCATAGTCTTTTCGTAATTATAAGGTTCATGCAACACTTGTCCGCGGCTAATTGACTTCTGCTCTGGCCGATAGCCTTTTATATCAGCAATAGTACAAGGTTCGACTCCCCACGCGTGATCAATCAGCAACTCTGCATTTATACCAAACGACTTAAAGAGCTGTTCTTCATTTCTGACGGACAAGCGAGCCAAATCGCCCATCGTGTAAACATGATAAGCTTCCAATCGTTTCGCTATGCCATGACCAATACGCCAAAATTTGGTAATAGGCTTATAGTCCCATAGACGTTTCCTATACGTCATCTCGTCTAATTCTGCAATTCGCACCCCATCCTTATCAGCTTCTACATGTTTCGCTTCTATATCCATAGCCACTTTAGCAAGATATAGATTGGTTCCTATACCCGCGGTTGCCGTTATGCCCGTTTCACGCAAAACTTCCTTTACCAACATTAACGCGAAAGCATGCGCTGACATATTATACAAATCTAAATAATCAGTAGCATCAATAAACACCTCATCAATGGAATAAGAATAAATATCTTTAGGCTGAACATAACGCAAATAGACATCATACACACGTGTGCTATAATCAATATAATAAGCCATACGAGGCGGGGCTATTATATAATCAAGTTCCCAGTCGGGATGGGCATCTAAATCAACAGGAAAACAAGACTTTCCTACAAATTGATGACGCGGGCTTCGAACTAATCTATCACGATTTATTTCCTTAACGCGTTGCACAACTTCAAACAGTCGAGCACGACCAACTATACCGAATGCTTTTAACGAAGGAGTTACGGCCAAGCACACCGTCTTTTCCGTTCGGCCTTTATCAGCCACGACAAGATGCGTAGAGAGAGGATTTAATCCTCTCTCTACGCATTCAACTGAAGCAAAAAAAGACTTTAGATCAATTGCAAAATATGTCATTTGATTACTATTCTTCATCTTTACATGAGAAGATAAATGACACAATACATATAATAATGCAACACTCTCACTGTGCCTGCTTTTGCAATTCCTCAGGCGAAAGAATTATGTGACTTCTACTATACCGGTTCTTCTTATGAGGAGTAATACGCTCGCCGTCACTACCAGATCTTACCTTGTTAGCAGAAGATGATGATAGCTCAACAGAAGACGCACCTAAGCTATGGACATTGCCTCCATACTGCCGCCAACGGTCAAAAATGCTTTGTACATAACCATAAGTTTCGCTTCCTATCATATAACCATGTTTTACGACAGGATCGCGATAGAACTGCGGTTGGCTTAAATTGCGAACATAGTAGCCCACATCTGACCATAAATTGGCGTTACCTCCATGCTTTCGAGCCAAAGATTGTGCATCGCGTATATGACCTAAACCTCCATTATAGGCAGCTAAGACAAACTTTACACGCTCTTGCGGTTCACGAATCGAAGCGAATTGCTGTTGCAAATGTTGAATATGACGAGCTGCAACGGCTATATTTTCAGAAGGGCCAAAGATTTGATTACGCGACAATCCATATTGCGCCGCCGTTGCAGGCATTAGTTGCATCAGCCCACAGGCTCCAGCCCACGAAACTGCATTCGGGTCGAAACCTGATTCTTGATAGCATTGTGCCGCAAATAAGCGCCAATCCCAACCTACAGCCCGAGCAGCGTCTTTAAAATAAGAATCATAGGTTGAGATAATACCCTTTTCGCGCGAAATGAATGGTGCACGCACTTTACGACGCACAACTCTACGATTATGCAACCAATCGGCTTCTTGCTTTTTTGCCTTTAATTCTACACCATCGCCAAACCAATCATTTAAGGCTTCAATCAAATCACTAACTGTCGAAAGAGTGGCCCAACTATTCTTGGACTTCTCATTTATAGCCCCTGCCGCAGTGATATGCTCTTTTTTACAGAACGATGAAGACAAAGGATAAGCAATCAAGTCAACTTCTCCTTGCTTCAGCATCTTAACAAGCTGCAAACTATCCGTAGCTAATTCAACTCTTACTCCGACGCCTAAAGTTGTGGCAAAATCTTCGGCCAATGCATATTGAAGTCCCATGCCACGCCCTTGATAGTCAAAGTAAGTATCAGGTCCACTTATCGTACCTATTATAAGTTCGCCCGACTGCATTATTCTATCAACTACAGGTCCTGTAGCATTCGTCTTCGCCTTAGCAAAAGCACCATTATCACTTTGTGAGGTTACGTTCCTTTTACGACAAGAAGTAAAAGAGAACACAACGCAACACAATAACAAGAATGACAATCGTAACATGGCGCAATGCTACATTTCAGCTTCCTTTAAGCGCTCTGCATTCTCAGCAACAATAAGGTGGTCTATGCAGTCTTGAATGTCGCCGTCCATAAACGCTTGTAAGTTGTAAATAGTGTAATTAATACGGTGGTCGGTAATACGTCCTTGGGGATAATTGTAGGTGCGAATCTTTGCCGAGCGGTCACCTGTCGACACCAACGTCTTACGTCTGTTAGCTATATCGTCAACATATTTTTGATGTTCCTTATCGTAAATGAAAGTACGCAAACGAGCCAATGCGCGCTCTTTATTCTTGGGTTGGTCACGCGTTTCAGTACACTCAATCAATATCTCTTCTACCTCGCCCGTGTTAGGATTTTTCCAATTATAACGTAAGCGAACGCCCGATTCCACCTTATTTACATTCTGTCCTCCAGCACCACTTGAGCGGAAAGTGTCCCACTTTATTTCGCCCTCATTAATTACGACATCAAAAGCCTCTGCCTCAGGGAGTACAGCTACAGTCGCTGCCGAAGTGTGCACACGTCCTTGTGTCTCGGTGGCAGGAACGCGCTGTACGCGATGCACACCACTTTCATACTTCAATGTGCCATACACGTCTGCACCCGTTACAGAACATACAATTTCCTTGAAACCACCTGCAGCACCTTCACTAGCACTCGACACTTCCAACTTCCACCCCTTACGCTCGCAGTACTTAGAATACATACGGAACAAGTCTCCAGCAAACAGAGCGGCCTCATCACCTCCCGTTCCGCCACGTATTTCGAGTATAGCATTTTTACTATCTTCAGGGTCTTTGGGCACAAGCATTAACTTTATGCTCTCTTCTAACTCTGGGATTCGCTTTTCGCAAGCAGCCACTTCTTCACGAGCCATTTCTTTCATATCAGCATCTGTCTCATGCAGTAGCATATCCTTGCTTTCTTCTAAATTTGACAGCAAGTTGGCGTACTCCTTGCGTGCTGCCATTAAGTCCTCTAATTCTTTATACTCTTTTGTCAATCGAACGTAACGCTGTTGATCAGCAATCACATTTGGGTCAGTAATCAACGTGCTTACCTCCTCAAAGCGAGCCACGAGTCCGTTCAATTTTTCTAATAATGTATTCATCTACGTTGTAAAATGATATTTATAACCAAACAATGTTGGGATACAGAGTTTAAAGAATCCGAACTCTGCGTCCCAACACCATTTTTTTATGACCACTAACTTAAACGAACTTAATAATTAAACTCGCCAAATTCACTCTTAATGGTCAACGAGCGCGGGCCTTCTTCAATGTGGCCTACCACTTGAGCGTCAATATTAAAGTCCTTGCTAATCGCAATTACCTGTTCTGCCTGTTCTGGACGTACATATACTTCTAAGCGATGTCCCATGTTAAACACCTTATACATTTCAGCCCAATCCGTACCACTCTGTTCGGCAATAGCCTTAAAGAGAGGAGGCACAGGGAACATATTGTCTTTAATTACGCGACAGTTTTCACCTACAAAGTGCAATACCTTGGTTTGTGCGCCACCTGTGCAATGCACCATACCATGTATTTCTGGACGAAGTTCGTCTAATAACTTCTTAACGACAGGGGCATAAGTACGTGTGGGCGAGAGTACCAACTTACCAGCGTTTATGGGCGAACCTTCTACTGCGTCTGTCAACTTATAGCCACCGCTATATACTAACTCTTTAGGTACTGCATGGTCGTAGCTCTCAGGATATTTCTCAGCCAAATACTTGGCAAACACATCGTGACGAGCTGAAGTCAAACCATTTGACCCCATACCACCATTATACTCCTTTTCGTAAGTAGCTTGACCACATGACGAAAGTCCGACAATTACATCGCCAGGACGAATATTGGCATTATTAATAACGTCGCTGCGCTTCATACGACAAGTTACAGTAGAGTCTACAATAATTGTGCGAACCAAGTCACCAACATCGGCCGTTTCGCCACCTGTTGCGTAAATGCCTACGCCCATATCACGCATCTGTTGCAACAATTCGTCCGTACCATTGATAATAGCCGAAATCACTTCACCAGGAATCAGCATTTTGTTACGGCCTATCGTTGAACTTACCAATATGTTATCAACCGCACCCACACAAAGCAAGTCGTCAGTGTTCATAATCAAGGCATCTTGAGCAATACCCTTCCAAACAGAAAGGTCGCCCGTCTCCTTCCAATACATATAGGCAAGGCTTGACTTCGTGCCTGCACCATCGGCATGCATAATGTTGCAATATTCAGGATCGCCTCCCAAAATATCTGGAATAATCTTACAAAAGGCTTGTGGGAATATACCCTTATCAATGTTCTTAATGGCGTTATGCACGTCTTCTTTCATGGCGGACACACCGCGCATCATGTAACGTTGTTTGCTATCCATGAGGATTCTTATATTAGTTTTTCTTTTTGCTTATGATTACGACAAAGGGGCACACATCAAGTTGATGGTGTTGCCCCTACTATTTAAAACTCTACTTTGGGCGCTTTTTCCGCACCGCTTTCAGCCTCAAACTGTGACTTCTTTTCAAAGCCAAACATTCCTGCTACAATATTGGCAGGGAAGCGGCGCACACTGACATTATACGTCTGTACAGCTGAATTGAAGAGTTGACGGCTCTCATTGATACGATTTTCTGTACCCTCAAGTTGAGCCTGCAACTCTGAGAAGTTCTCGTTTGCCTTCAACTGTGGGTAATTCTCTTGTATCGCCATTAAGCGACCTAAGGCTTGCGACAACTCACCCTGTGCGGCCTGATATTGTTTCAATTTTTCAGAAGTTAACTCATCAGCATTAACAGTTATCTGCGTAGCCTTTGCACGTGCTGCCACGACACCTTCAAGCGTTTCGCTTTCATGCTTAGCATAGCCCTTTACAGTACTTACTAAGTTAGGCACCAAATCAGCACGACGCTGATATTGCGACTGAACGTTGCCCCACGCTGTGGCAACGGCCTCGTCTTTTGATACAAGTCCATTATAAGTGGTCAACGTGCCCATTACTAAAGCTAAAATAAACACGCCCACTACAAGCAGAGCAATAGTTCCTTTCTTCATAATTCAATCTATTTTAGTAAAAGAATTCAAAACAACTTACAAGTATTAAAAGCGACCGCCACTACCACCGCCACCGAATGTGCCGCCGCCAAATACACCGCCTCCGAACGAACTGCCAGACGAATGTAATGAACCACCGCCCATATTAATAGGAGGGAATCCACCACTACTATCGCGCGCAACATCATCGGTATAAGTATTAGTCGTATGACCACACTTAGGGCAACGCCATTTTGTGCAATAAACCCACGTGTTTGACAAGGAGTGTCTTACACGACTGGTACTTACCTTTTTCATGCGTTTCCCGCATTTCGGACATCTTTTACGCGACATCCAAAAGACAACACCACCAAAAATGATAAGCACCCCCGTTAGCACAGCTCCGACTAAAGCAGCATCTTCATCTTCATCATCACTATCGGCATTCAACGAGTCGTCTCCCCTCACATAGCTATCAATGCTTTTAATCGTGTTGAGCATAGCACCATTCCAATCGCTTCGTTTCAAAGCAGGCACCATAACCCTATTCTGTATTCTACGACAAATGCCATCGGGCAACGTTCCTTCCAATCCGTTACCAGTCAATATTTGATAACTTCTGTCTTCTGTAGCCAATAGAACGATAAGACCCGTCCGTTGTTTTTTCGAGCCAATGCCATACTTACGACCTAACTGCATACAAAAATCGTAAGGGTCATCTCCCTCTAATTGCTTTACAACAACTACGATTGTTTGAACGCCTTTAGCACGTTCTAACTGTGTAAGCAAAACATTTAAAGAGTCAACGACAGCGTTTGAGAGGACCTCGTCTGGATTACAGACATGTTGCCTCGCATCCCGAAGGTAAGGCATCGGAAGGCTTTCAGGCGTCCATTTCTCAGCCATTATACTCAAGAAAGGAAATAGCACGACAAGCAGCAAGACAAGGTACTTTCGCATTTTGTTAGATTGTTTATTGGAAAAAGATAGCGCAGGACGCCAAGCTTGCTTGAGCGTTATGCTGAGCCGAAACCTATCATATATTATGCAAAAGTAAAGTTTTTCATCGATATAAACTGATACTTTTCGCAATTTTACGCTTACGTGAACAAAAAAACGCACAAAATTCTTTTATTGCTTGATTAGTCGCCATAAAAGGCTGAACTTTGCACCTAACTATTCACTCAACTAAAAACACTTACTTATGCACAAGCAATTAGTAAAAAGGCAATCACTCACGATGTTGATGCTTTTGTACGTTGCACTTCTGCTGCAAGCACAAATTCCTGTCAACTATTATAGCAGTGCAAAGGGACAAAAAGGAAAAAGCCTTAAGACAGCCCTTTATCAAAAGATCGCTTCACACACCGCACTCTCTTACAAGGCTTTATGGGAAGCCTACAAGAAAACAGACGTTCGCGCTGACGGCAAGATTTGGGATATGTACTCAAATGTTACCAACTACGTCCCCGGAGGTTCAGCACAAGGAGCCAACTATAAAGGTGAAGGCGATAGCTACAACCGCGAGCACTCATTCCCTAAAAGTTGGTTTAATGATGCGACACCCATGTATACCGACTTATTCCACCTTTACCCTACCGATGGATACGTTAACAATCGACGCAGTAACTACCCATTTGGTGAAACAAACGGCGAAACCTACACATCAGCAAATGGATTTTCAAAGTTAGGAACTTGCACTGTACCAGGCTACAAAGGCATCGTATTTGAACCCAACGACGAATACAAAGGAGACTTTGCCCGCACTTACTTCTACATGGCTACGGCCTACGAAGACAAAATCGCAGGTTGGCACTCTGACATGTTAGCGGGCAATGCCTACCCCGCCTACAAGGAATGGGTCATTACCATGTTGCTCCGTTGGGCACAAGAGGACCCCGTAAGCCAAAAAGAGATAGACCGCAATAATGCCGTTTATAAGATTCAGGGCAATCGTAACCCCTACATTGACTATCCTGGATTGGAACAATACGTTTGGGGCAGCAAGACATCAACAGCCTTCGACCCCGATAATTACGATAACAGTGGAACAATTGACCCAACGCCCGATCCAAAACCTACAACGGTTGTCGCACCTACATTCTCACCTGCAAGCGGAGTTGTAGCCAAGGGAACGAACGTTACTATCTCTACCACTACTGAAGGAGCTACCATCTATTACAGCGTAAATCAAGGAGATATTCAGACGGCTTACATGACAGCTCAAGTCGACATTAACGCCAACACGACTATCACAGCGTACGCAATGTTAGGACAGAATAAGAGCGAAGAAGTTACGGTTACTTACACATTGCAACCCGATGCTCCTATGGGCGAAAACGTATATACACTTGTCACCGATAATGCTTCACTTACGGCAGGAAAGCAACTACTCATTGTCGGCAACTTAAAAGGTAAAAACGTAGCCATGTCAAACCAAGGAAGTGACATCCGCAGCTATGCTAACGTTGAAGTAACAGACAATGCAATCGAGACTGAAGTCGGTGGTGCCGACCAACCCTATGCCTTTATATTAGGTGGTAGCAATCAGCAATGGACACTCTATGACCAAGTTGCAAACGTTTATCTCTGTCTCTCATCAGATGCCAACAAACTGCAAAGCACTGACAAAGCAAACACTGAAGACGCACTTTGGGACATAACCATCGCCAACGACGGCACAGCAAAGATAAGAAGTAATAAGTTCGACGACCGCTATATCAACTTCAACTCAAGCAGCCCTCGCTTTGCCACCTACAAGTCGACAAGCAAACAACAACCCGTTAGCATCTACGCCCAAGCTACATCAACGGCTATTGCAACCATTAAAATCGACAGTCAAGGCGCATTCAGCGTCTACAATATGCAAGGCCAACTCGTAAGAAGAGCGCAAACTATCAACGCTGCACTTCAACAACTTCCCGCAGGCTTTTATATCATCAATGGCAAAAAGGTCTTGATTAAATAATCTCGTCCTATTTATATATAAGAGGTGAAGCACACTTACTTGCTTCACCTCTTTTTCTTTCCTTCCCCTTAAATATTAAATATGAAGAAGCGAACTTTCTTTTCCATAATACTTATCGCCTGCTGCATATTCGCTGTATCGTTAATAGGTGGAGCCTACTACTTACTCAACTATGCACTCAAACCAGGTGATCGCTCACGCAACGAGGCCTTAGCTTGGCATGAAATTGATAGTTTATATCCAGGCATGATACAATGGCGCGATTCTCTTCAAACCGCCCATGCACTCAAAGATACTACGATCATCACACCACGTCAAGACACGCTACACGCTTGGTATATAGCAGCACCACAGCCTACAGCGACTACTGCCGTTTTAGTACACGGATATACCGACTGCGCCATACGTATGATGCCTTTAGGCAGAATGTACAACCGCCAACTAAATACGAACATTCTGCTCCCCGACCTTTACAACGCAGGACGTTCGAGTGGCAACCATTTCCAAATGGGGTGGAATGACCGTCTTGACATAAAGCAGTGGACAAACCTTATCGTTCCTCAACTATTCGGTGACAGCGCACGCATTGTCGTGCATGGTGTTTCAATGGGAGCTGCTACTACCATGATGCTTTCAGGTGACAAAGATGTATCGCCCTCAGTAATGGCCTACATTGAGGACTGTGGCTACACTTCGGTTGCAGAACAGTTTAGCAAAGAATTGAAAGAGCAGTTCAACCTTCCACAGTGGCCACTTATTCCCCTTGCTTCACAACTTTGTCAATTCGCCTATGGCTGGAACTTCTACCAAGCCTCTTCACTCAAACAAGTGAAGCTGTGCACGCGTCCCATGCTATTCATTCATGGCAGCGCCGATGCTTTTGTTCCGACAAGCATGGTCTACCCACTTTACAAGGCAAAGCCACACCCCAAAGAACTTTGGATTGCACCCAACGCGCCGCATGCCAAAAGCTACTTATACCACCCACAAAATTACACACGAAAGGTAGAAATATTCTTGCGAAAGTATAAGGTGCTAAAATAAATATTTAACTTTGCAAAAACTTAATAGCAAGCAACTATATGAACATTGGATTTGACAACGAGAAGTACCAAAGAATTCAGTCTGAACACATCAAAGAGCGCATCTCGCAATTCGATGGCAAACTCTACCTCGAATTAGGTGGCAAACTCTTCGACGACCACCACGCAAGCCGCGTCTTGCCAGGTTTCCTACCCGACAGCAAGCTCCGTATGTTTCAGAAACTAAACGATAGCATCGAAATCGTTATCGTAATTAGCGCTACTGACATCGAAAAGAATAAAAAGCGTGCCGACCTTGGCATTACCTACGACGAGGACGTGCTTCGACTCAGAGGCGAATTTCAAAATCGAGGGTTCATGGTAGGCTCTGTTGTCATAACCCATTACAATGGTCAGCCTGCAGCCACACAGTTTAAACAACGTTTGGAGCGCGAAAATATCAAGACGTATTGTCACTACCTCATCGAAGGTTATCCACACGATGTTAAGCTTATCGCATCTGACGAAGGCTTTGGTAAGAACGACTACGTCGAGACATCACGTCCTTTAGTCATTGTCACTGCACCGGGTCCAGGTAGCGGCAAAATGGCAGTATGCTTGAGCCAACTTTATAACGAAAACAAGCGTGGCATTCGTGCAGGTTATGCCAAGTTCGAGACTTTCCCTGTTTGGAACTTACCCCTAAAGCACCCCGTTAACATTGCCTATGAGGCCGCAACGGCCGACCTCAACGATGTCAACATGATTGACCCCTTCCACCTTGAAGCCTACAACAAGATCGCTATTAACTACAATCGCGACATTGAGATTTATCCCGTACTCAACGCACTCTTTGAAGGTATTTATGGTTCCAACCCTTACAAGTCGCCTACTGACATGGGGGTAAACATGGTTGGTTTCTGCATTAGCGACGATGAAGTTTGCTGCGATGCCTCTAAGAACGAGATTATCCGCCGTTATTACGATGCTACTAATAAGATGGCGCGGGGAGCTTGCAATGAGTCTGAAATCAGCAAGATACAGATGCTCTTTAACCAAGCGCATATCACTACTGATTACCGACGCACCACCACTGCTGCAAAGGCTTCACTCAAAGAGACGGGACACACCTCATCGGCCATCGAACTTGAAGATGGTACGATTATTACAGGCCACTCAAGCGAGTTGTTAGGTTGCAGCGCTGCTTTATTGCTCAATGTAATGAAGCACTTAGCTGGCATCGACCACAACCTCAAACTCATTCCGCAGTCAATGATTGAACCGATTCAACACACTAAGATTAACTATTTAGGTGGACACAATCCACGTCTGCACACTGACGAAGTGCTTGTAGCACTTTCTGTTCTCTCCGAAAACGATGAAAATTGTCAACGAGCACTCCAACAACTTCCCAAATTGCGCGGTTGTCAAGTTCACTGCACTGTCATGCTGAGCGAAGTTGACCAAAAGATCTTCAAAAAATTAGGCGTTAATCTTACTTGTGAGCCTGTTCTGAAGAAATAACAACACATCATACTCCGTCTAAAGAATCCGATGCACATATCTTCATGTACGTGCAACGGATTCTTTTTTTGTAAAAAGACAACGTAAATAGGTAAAAAAGTCTTGACCTTCTCATACTCCCAATATAGGCACAAAAGCGAACATTTTTGCATTGAAATGGGATAGAAATAAACGGAACGAAGATCAAGAGAAACACTCTCGACGAATAGTTTTTGCGCTTTCAACGAAAACATCATCAAACCATAATTTGTTGTCCACCAGAGACACGGCTTGTATCCAGCACTCCTAGTGGATACGCCCCATATTTATCGGTACTTATTTAATAAATACCGAAAAAATTAGTCTGTTTTTACAGAAACCCGTAATTTTGCGCCCTGTATGAAGAAAGCAGTCTCTACGGTACAAAAGGCTATGGGCCTTAGCGTACTATATTCACTTTTTTTTAGCACAAATCTATTTGCGACGAATGAAAGAGTTGACACCGAAGTGCCAGCCCCTATTACTGATAGCGACAACTTCGTCGCTAATAGCGATAGCATCGTCGCTGATAGCACAATCTATCAGCGCCCAAAAGGATTGTGGAAAAAAGTATTGTATTACTTTCGCGAGTCGAATAAGCAAAAGCCCAATAAGAAAATTGATTTTGGCTTCGTACCAGGCCCAAACTATTCATCAACCACAGGTTTAGGACTTGGTTTTTTAGGAACTGCCACCTACTCTACCGACCGCTCCGACCCCACCCTTCAACGTTCAAATGCGTCTATCTATAGCAATATGACCACTAAGGGTTTCTTTATGGTTGGACTGCGTGGTAATCATATATTTCCGCATGAGAAATTCCAGTTAGACTATAAGGTTAATCTCTCAACTTTTAGCAACGAATACTGGGGAATTGGCTATGTTAATGCCGACAACGACGACAACAAGACAGACTACCGACGCAATCGCATCAACGCCATGGCGCGTTTTATGATTAAATTAGCCCCTAAAACCTTTATTGGTCCATTCGTAAACTATCGCGTAGTACAAGCACGCAATATCAAAGACGAGTATGCTTACCTATGGCAAGGACAAAGCAAAACCGCGAGAGCATATACTGCTGGTGTGTCATTCACTTACGACTCACGCGACTTCATGCTCAACGCCTCACGAGGTGTGTTCTTACAAATCGACCAAACGTTTACGCCTCGTTGCTTTGGTAATGGCGACTACAATTTCTCAAGTACAGAAGCCACGTTTGCCACTTACGGCAAATTATGGAAAGGCGCAATCCTTGCAGGTGAGTTACATGGTTTATTCAACTATGGCCACACTCCATGGGCATTTATGGCCGAAGTAGGCACAAATGATCGTATGCGCGGCTACTACGCAGGCAGATACAACGACAAAAACTTAATTGAAGGACAGATTGAGCTACGTCAACACATCAAGGGACGTAGCGGCGTTGTAGCATGGGTGGCTTTAGCCAATGCCTTTGCCGACTTTGACCACATCGCATGGCGACGCACCTTACCCAATGCTGGCGTAGGCTACAGATGGGAATTTAAGAAGCGTATCAACATTCGCATTGACTACGGCTTTACACGCAATGGAGGCGGATTGATATTCAATATTAATGAAGCCTTTTAACCCACTAACGACTAAACTAAAAAACTAAATAAACATTCATTAAACTATGAATTTCAAATCATTCGCATTAAGTGCACTCTTCATTATTGCAGGTGCTACTTCAATGAAGGCAATTCCCTACTCGCCCGAATATCTTGAAGTTACTCAAGCTGATGAAACAACAGGAAACTTGAAGTTTATACCTAAAGGAAATTTCGAGAACTGGACTTCACAAACTATCAAAGAAAGCGGCATTATCGGTGGCAACACGGTTACACTGATGCACCTCGGCTCACCATGGGGTTCATCTAACGTATGGGCAAAGGTGAGTGGTGTGACAAAAACAAACGTTAGCGTTTACCGCGACAACCACCCCGGACACGGACACTGCGTTAAGCTCTACACACACATAGTTGAGGCGAAAGTATTAGGCATTATCAATATCAAAGTGTTAGCTGCAGGTTCTATCTTCTTAGGCAACACGATACAACCGATCACCGACACCAAGAACCCAATGGCAAAGCTGAATGCAGGTATTCCTTTCAAAGCACGTCCAAAAGCCATTGTGTTTGACTACAAAACTCACATTGTAAAGGGCAATCGTATTCGCCAAAATGGTATTACCAAAGGTTCAAGCGTTGCTGGTCAAGACATGGCCGACTGCATTCTCTATCTGCAGAAGCGTTGGGAAGATAAGAACGGACACATCTATGCCAAGCGCGTAGGAACTATGGTTCACCGCTTCAATAGCACAACCAATTGGAGGAACAATCAATCTTTCACTATTCAGTATGGCGACATTCGCGGCAAGGGCTTCTACTCTTCAGCCTGGGCGCTCACCTCTGGAGCAACTACTAAATATGCTCGCAACTCAAAGGGGAGAATGGTTCCTGTAAAAGAAGTAGGTTGGGCTGCAGCTAACGAAGCCCCAACACACATGGTGCTACAATTTGACTCTAGTCATGGTGGTGCATACATAGGCAGGGTTGGCAACACGCTTTGGGTTGACAACGTTCGCTTGGCCTACTAATAATCAAAAGACATTTCACAATAAAAGGCACGATTTCAAGACACTATTACGCTTGAAATCGTGCCTTTTTTCTTTACTTTTCTTACAAACTTCTTGTTTTATACAAGTCTATGAACAACAAACAAATACACTTTATTGCAAAGTCAAAAATGCAAATAGCATCATTAGTATTCCGCTCAACACTAAAAAATACTAATACGACCACTTTCAAGGAAAACTAATACACCACGATTAGTTTTTTTGCCGTAACTTTGCACCGATATATATATTAGGGTATGTGTATTCCAATACGTTATCAATACACAAACCATAAGAAATAGCAAACAATATAACACATTTATTATACTACACATGAAGAAAATCGCTTTATGGGTGCTTACCGCAGTCATGCTAACCAGCTGCGGCAGCAAGTCAAACAAAATGGGCGAAGCCAGCAATGACTTCGCAGTTGAAACAATACAAACCACTACGGCTGACTTGAAGACGTCTTATCCTGCGACCATTAAGGGTATGCAAGATATTGAGATCCGTCCGAAAGTTTCAGGTTACTTGGTTAAGCTCCTTGTTGATGAAGGCGCAACTGTTCGTAAGGGACAACCCCTTTTCTTGATTGACTCAGAACAATATCGTGCCACAGTTAAAGCTGCGAAAGCTCAAATTCGTGTTTGCCGCGCCAACATTGCTACGCAGAAATTGACAGTTGATAATAAACGCATGCTCTTCAAGCAAAACATCATTTCAAGCTACGACTTGAAGATGGCTGAAAACACGCTTGCTTCTTATGAAGCTCAATTAGCAGCAGCTGAGGCTCAGCTCCAAAGCGCACAAGACAACCTGCGTTGGTGTACAGTAACTAGTCCCGCTGACGGCGTTGTAGGTTCTATCCCTTACCGTGTTGGTAGCTTGGTTAGCGGACAGTCTGCTGAAGCTTTGACCACCGTGTCAAACATCTCAAAGATGTACGTATACTTCTCAATGACTGAAAAGCAACTCCTCGCCCTGACTCGTGAAGCAGGTGGCGTAAACGCAGCTATCAAGAAGATGCCCGCTGTTAGCCTTGTACTTTCTGACGGTACTACTTACAGTCAAAGCGGTACAATCAGCACCGTTAGCGGTGTAATTGACCCAAGTACGGGTTCTGTTCAGATGCGTGCAACTTTCGACAACGCTCAACACATTCTCCGCTCAGGTGGTACGGGTTCTATCCTCATTCCTACTCATGCAAGCGATGCTATCATGGTGCCCCAAAGCGCAACATTCGACGTACAAGACAAGAAGTTCGTTTACGTAGTTAATGCAGACAAAACTGTTGCCACACGCGAAATCACCGTTCTTCCACAGAACAATGGTCAAACTTACGTCGTTGCTTCAGGTCTTCGTGCTGGCGAGCGCATCGTTGTCGATGGTGTTAACCAGTTAAAGAATGGACAGAAGATCAATCCTATCACTCCCGCTCAGCTCAAAGCTAACCAAGCTAAGGAGCAAAAGGCAATGAAGGACGGAAAAATGCCTGGCGAAAAATAATATTTTTCGCAAGTATTAAGTAAAAGGATAGAATTTAAACTTTTCCCTTACTTATTATCACATAACTAACTAAAAATCAGAATAAGATGACACTAGATCGGTTTATAAATCGACCGGTTCTTTCGACCGTTATATCTATTGTGATTGTCATATTGGGTGTGTTAGGTCTTACCTCACTGCCTATCGTCCAGTATCCTGACATCGCACCACCTACTGTGCAGGTGAGCACCACTTATACGGGTGCAAATGCGCAGACCGTGTTGAACTCCGTGATCGCTCCGCTTGAAGAGCAAATCAATGGTGTAGAAAACATGGACTACATGACATCTACTGCAACCAATACGGGCTCGGCCACCATTCAGATTACCTTTAAGATGGGTACCAACCCTGATATGGCTGCCGTCAACGTTCAGAATCGTGTAGCAAAGGCACAAGGCCTTTTGCCTTCTGAAGTTACACAAGTCGGTGTGATTACCCAGAAGCGTCAAAACTCTATGTTGATGATTTTCTCTGTTGCCGATATGGAAGACCGCTATGATCCTTCCTTCATCGAAAACTATGCAAAGATTAACATCATTCCGCAGATTCAGCGTGTAAAGGGTGTTGGTGATGCCAATGTGATGGGTGCCGACTACTCTATGCGTATTTGGCTCAACCCAGAGAAGATGGCGGAATACCACCTCATGCCTACCGATATCAGTGGTGTGCTTGCTGAGCAAAACATTGAAGCCGCTCCAGGTAACATTGGTGAACGTGAGAATCAGACTTTCCAGTACACACTCCGCTATAAGGGTCGTTTAAGCCAAGTTCCAGAATTTGAGAACATGGTCATCAAGGCCAACGCTGATGGTACACTCATCCGCTTAAAAGATGTAGCTCGCGTAGAACTCGGTCGTATGAGTTACGCATTCTCAGGTAAGGTTAATGGCCACAATGCCGTTACTTGTATGGTGTCACAGATGGCAGGTTCTAATGCTACTGAGATTATTCAAGACTGCGAAAAGTTGCTTGACAACGCACAGAAATCACTACCTCAAGGTATGCAGATTAAGGTAGCTCAGAATGTCAACGACTTCCTCTTCGCCTCTATCCACGAAGTAATCAAGACATTGATTGAAGCCTTTATCCTCGTGTTTATCGTGGTATACATCTTCTTGCAAGATATGCGAAGCACAATTATCCCTTCAGTAGCTATCCCCGTAGCATTGATTGGTACTTTCTTTGCACTTTACGCTATCGGCTTCTCTATCAACTTGTTGACACTCTCGGCTATGGTGTTGGCCATTGCGATTGTAGTCGACGATGCCATTGTGGTGGTTGAAGGTGTACATGCTAAGTTAGACCAAGGTTACACCTCTGCCCGCAAGGCTTCTATCGATGCCATGCGCGAGTTAGGTTCTGCTATTGTATCTATCACCTTAGTGATGATGGCCGTATTTATCCCTGTAAGTTTCATGTCAGGTACGTCGGGTGTGTTCTATCGTCAGTTTGGTTTAACCATGGCAATTGCCATCGGTTTCTCTGCATTGAACGCTCTTACGCTTTCTCCGGCTCTTTGTGCTATTTTATTGAAGCCACACAAGACACATGGTGAAGCTGAAGAATCATTAGGCGAACGCATGGGTAAAGCTTACAAGGCTGCTGGTCAGACCATGTACCAACGCTACGCTGAGAGCATCGGTCGCATACTCCACCCCAGCATTACGCTTATCCTGGTAATCATAGCCATTCTTGGTTTGATTTTCGGAATGTTCAATTTCGACGAACACCCCGTATTGACCATCATCTTCTCTATTATTGCCATCTTAGCCTTCATCGGCTTGACTACAAAGAAGTTCCAAAACTCTTTCGAGGCTTCATTCGAAAAGATTTTGAAGTCATATAAGAAGAACGTACTCAAGTTCATTCAGCGTCCTTGGCTCTCACTCGGCTTCGTCGCAGGTAGTATTGCCGTATTAGTGTGGATGATGAACATTACGCCTACTACAATGGTACCCTCAGAAGATACGGGTACAATCATGGGCGTTGTAACGATGCCTCCTGGCACCTCACAAGACCGCACCGAGGCTTACCTCAACAAGGTAGATAGCCTCATTCGTTCTTGTCCTGCTGTCGAAATTAGTACGATCGTATCGGGTTACTCATTCATTGGTGGTGAAGGTCCTTCTTACGGTTCATTCATCATCAAGTTGAAAGACTGGAGCGAACGTTCGATGAAGGAAAGTTCTACCGTCATCTTTGCCAACCTCTATCTCCGCTCACGCGATGTGTTCAAGGATGCACAGGTACTCTTCTTCCAGCCGCCTATGATTACTGGTTATGGTGTGACCAACGGTTTCACCCTCAACCTCCAAGACCGTACGGGTGGTGACTTAAGCAAGTTCTATCAAGTAGCACAGACCTTCTTGGCCGACTTGAAGAAACGTCCCGAAATCGAGTCTGCACAAACCACGTTCAACACCAACTTCCCTGAATACACTATTGACATCGATGCAGCGAAGTGTAAGCGTGCTGGCCTTTCTCCGAAGGACATTCTCACCACACTCCAAGGCTACTATGGCGGTCTTTATGCATCAAACTTCAACCGCTTCGGTAAGATTTACCGTGTAATGATTCAAGGTGAACAGGCTGACCGCGCCAACCTTGAGAGTCTTTACAAGATTAAGGTACGCAACGGCTCAGAAATGGCTCCTATCACAGAGTTCATGACGATCACACCTTCTTATGGTCCTGACAACATCAACCGTTTCAACATGTACACTTCAATGGCTGTCAATGGTAACCCTGCAAGTGGTTACACCTCTGGTCAGGCCATTAAGGCTATTGAAGAAGTAGCAGAGCAAAGCTTGCCTGCTGGTTACTCATTCGAGTTCTCTGGTCAGACACGTGAAGAGCAACAAAACTCAGGTAGCACCACTGCTATCGTGTTCGTACTCTGCTTCGTATTCATCTACCTTTTGTTGGCAGCACAGTACGAAAGTTACATGCTTCCGTTCGCCGTATTGCTTTCAGTACCCTTCGGTTTGGCAGGTTCGTTCCTCTTCATTCAGGGTGTAGGTGCTATTAATAATATATTGCCTATCTTTGGTGAAGCCGCCAACAACATCTACGTACAGATTGCATTAATCATGTTGATGGGTCTGTTGGCCAAGAATGCCATCCTTATCGTAGAGTTCGCCCTTGACCGTCGTAAGATGGGTATGAGCATCTCTTGGGCTGCCGTACTCGGTGCAGGTGCACGTTTACGTCCTATCTTGATGACTTCATTGGCCATGATCATTGGTCTGTTGCCTTTGATGTTCTCATTCGGTGTAGGTGCTAACGCCAACCGTTCACTCGGTACTACTGCTATTGGCGGTATGCTTATTGGTATGATATTCCAGATCTTTATCGTTCCTTCATTGTTCGTTATCTTCGAATACCTCCAAGAGAAGATTAAACCTATCACTTGGGAAGACATGGATAACAGCGAAGCAAGTTCTGATATCGAACAGTACACTAAGTAAAGCTTGACTTTATTGTTGACGAGTCAACAAGTTAACGAGTTAACAGGTAAGTTACTCTTTATATATATAAGGAATAGCAAACTTACCCGTTAACTTGTTAACTCGTCCACTCGTTAACAAACCAAACTGGATACAATATAAAAATGAAACACATTCTCCCTATCATAGGTTGCTCAGTAATGCTGGTCGGTTGCTCAGGCATCTACAAGAACTATGAGCGCCCCGCAAGCCTCACACAAGGCATGGATAGCTTGTATCGCAACACGACTGAAAATGTGGTGAACGCTGATACAGCAAGCTATGGCAACACACCTTGGCAGGAGGTATTCACCGACCCACAATTACAAGCAATTATCAACAAAGCACTTGCTAACAACACCAACTTGCTCAATGCAGACTTAAGTATTCAGCAAATTCAAGCAGGCTTGAAGATGCAGCGTTTGGCCTACTACCCCAGCATTGCCTTCCAACCGCAAGGCACGATGTCAAGTTGGGACTTCAACAAAGCCAGCAAGACTTACGCTTTCCCTATTGCTGCAAGTTGGCAATTTGCTTCAATGGGAACCATTCGTAATACGAAGAAGCAGTACGAGATGAACCTCGAAATGACCAAGGCAGCAAAACAAGCTGCGCGCACGACTATCATTGCCAACGTGGCTAACCTCTACTACACCTTGCAAATGCTCGACGAGCAACTCAAGACGACGCAGGCCACCATTAACATTTGGGCCGAAAACGTACGTGCTATGGAGGCTATGAAAGAAGGCGGCATGACCAATCAAGCTGCCGTTTCACAAGCGAAGGCCAACTATTACAATTTGCAAAGCACTGTCCCTACATTGAAGAATAGCATTACGCAGACTGAGAATGCCCTTTGCACACTGATGTGTGAAGCACCTCATAGCATTAGCCGTGGAACCTTCAATGCTGACAACTTCCCCACCTCTTACTCAATTGGCATGCCAGTTCAACTGTTGGCCAATCGTCCTGACGTTCACGCTGCCGAGATGAAGATTGCTTCAGCTTTCTATAACGTAAACATTGCCAAAGCTGCGTTCTATCCCTCGCTCAACATTACAGCACAAGGTAGTTGGACAAACAATGCGGGCATGATTGTCAACCCTGGTAAGATACTTGCCACTTTGTTGGGCTCTATTTCGCAACCGCTCTTTGCCAATGGTAGACTGAAAGCAAACTTGAAGATTTCGCAACTCCAATACGAGGCTGCGCAAAACGACTTCAAGTCTACCCTTCTCAGTGCTGGACAAGAAGTGAGCAACGCCTTAGCACAGTATCAAGCTGCTGCTCAGCAAGAAGAAGCTTGCAGACATCAAGTAGCTGAACTTACGACTGCGCTCGAAAACACCAAAATGCTTTTCCAGCACAGTGCATCAACCACTTATCTTGAAACCTTGACAGCTCAACAGAGCCTTATTCAAGCTCAGTTAACACTCATATCTGATAAGTTTGACAAGGTTCAAGCAGCCATCAACCTCTACCAAGCACTCGGTGGCGGACGCGAAGTAGAAACGAACAATAATAACTAACCAAAGTTGAGTTTATAGGTCATGTAGTTATAAAATGCTTTCACCTCTGCGATAATCGCAAGCAGCTAAAGCGCTTTTATTAAAATTATTTTATAACTTCGTAACCTATA
The DNA here is from genome assembly GCA_900540885.1 of uncultured Prevotella sp. Classification (GTDB taxonomy): domain Bacteria; phylum Bacteroidota; class Bacteroidia; order Bacteroidales; family Bacteroidaceae; genus Alloprevotella. Next base: position 10,889 of record UQHJ01000002.1, on the reverse strand, counting down.
AACTCAACTTTTAAATTTATAATTCCATGATTAGTCCCTTAGCATACATCGACCCCAACGCCCAATTGGGTCAGAACGTCGAAGTAGGTCCCTTTGCCTATATTGAGAAAGGTGTTGTCATTGGCGACAACTGCGTAATTAAAGCACACGCCAACATTTTGGAAGGCACAACAATGGGCACAGGTAATATTGTTTACCAAAACGCTGTAATCGGTGCTACTCCCCAAGACTTCCACTACGTAGAAGGCACTCCTTCAAAGGTCGTAATTGGCAACAACAATCACATTCGCGAAAATGTAGTGATTGCAGGTAGCACCTACGAAGACAAAGCTACAATCATTGGCGACAGCAACTTTATAATGGATCGCGTACACATTTGCCACGACGTACACGTGTACAACAAATGCGTAATCGGCATTGGCGCCTGCATTGCTGGTGAAAGCGAAATTCACGACTGTTCCATTCAGAGTACAGGTGTAGTCGTTCAACAACACGTTCGCGTTGGCCGCTTCTCGCTCATTCAGAGTGGTTGCCGCGTACAGAAGGACGTACCTCCCTACGTTATCTTGGGTGGCAATCCTGCTTCATACCACGGCGTAAACGCTGTTGTATTGAAACACATCGGCACAACAGAGCGCATCATACGCCACATTGCCAACACCTACCGCATCATCTACACTGGCAACTTTAGCCTTGAAGATGCAGTACTCAAAATACCTGAACAAATTCCTATGAGTGACGAAATACACGACATCCTCAACTTTGTCAAATGTGCCAAGCATGGTATTGTTCGTCAAATGAAAGAGATTTAAAATAACTCATACCCACATTTAAGGGGAAAAAGACTAAAGGGAGAGCCTAATCTTATTCAGATTAGGCTCTCCCTTTTTTATATACCAACGCAACACCCCACGCTACTTCCTTTGCAAAAACATTTTAACGGCACATCACTTTTACTATAAAATCACACACAATTTTTATTTTATTAGATACAAACAGATTGTTTTTAAAATATAATCTGTAAATTTGCACGTAATAAAGGGCAAGAACGTATACGAACCCCTTTCTATTATAAGGGTTCTTTGCAAAAATCAGAAACACTTATTTCTTGACGCATTATTAATACTTCTCGTTAGCCCTCCATTCCCGACGAAATTAATCTCACAAACATTTATTAGTAATTGTTGTGCCATATCGCGCTATACATTTATAACGCTTTAACACTACACAGCATAACACGCGCGTTTTGCCCTCCAAAACGCGCAACGCTCAATATGCTTTTTAATTTATGAGCACAAAATAATGACGCACGTATGGCTAACTTAACAAAAGACCAATTAAAAGAAAAAGATACGTCAGAGTTGAAATCTCTCGCTAAGAACCTAAAAATCAAAGCTATTAGCAAAAAGACGAATGACGAACTTATTTATGCCATTTTAGATGCTCAAGCGGAAGGCGTTTCTACAACAAGCAAGATTGAAAAACGCCCCAAGCGAACAACTAAAGCAGCGACACAAATTCAAGGCCCATCTTTATTTCCCGACACAGAAACAGAACCCATGACAAATACACCCCCCGATATGACCGAAACAGAAGGAAAGCCACAACCTATTGCTATAGAATTGCCAAAGCGCAAGCGTGGCCGTCCATCAAAAGCAGAAATAGCCGCACGTGAAGCCGCTATTAAAGCAGCCGAAGAAGCAGCACGATTGCAAGCCGAAGAAGCACAACAAACTGCATCAGAAGCAGCAGAAGCAGCAGAAGAAGTAGGAAACAATACAGTTTCAGAAGATATCCCCCAAAGCCAAGGAACACTGACAGATGAAGTGCCAGACTTTATTGCCGAACAAATGCGTAACAATAATTCGAGTGAGGAAGGAAAGCGTCCTGACGTACTCGACATGGAAGAAGTGAAACGCACTTTAGACAATAAGAAGTCTTCATTTAAGATGCAAGACGTGGTTCGTCCTGAACTCAACATAGCTGACAATCCTAACAATCAGAAAGACTTTATTATCACCAAAGACATTCCTGTTATTTTTGAAGGAAGCGAACTCAACGTACCTCAAAACACGACAAACAACGACTTCTATGATAATAACTCTACAGAAGGAGGATTTAACGCATTTACAGGCCGTCCCAAATTTCGTCGTTTTAAAGACGACCCCATTATACAAGGCAATTTAGCACAACGGGCTAACAAGCAAGCGGGGGGAGAAATAACAAACAATCAAGAAACCTACGTTTCCTCATCACAAGCCGACTTCGCACCTATTACCGAGCAACAACCTGCGCCCTCCGACCACCTACTTTCTGGCCGAGGCGTGCTTGAGATTGTACCCGAAGGCTTCGGTTTCCTACGTTCTTCCGACTACAACTATTTAGCATCACCCGACGACATCTACGTTTCGCCCACACAAATTCGACAGTTTGGCCTTAAGCCTGGCGATGTAGTCGAAGGCCAAGTAAAGATACCACGTGACGGTGAAAAGTTCTTTGCCCTCATCGACATTGATCGCATTAACGGACTGTTGCCAGACGAAGTACGCGACCGCATTTCGTTCGAACACCTTGTACCCCTCTTCCCTGAGGAAAAATTCAACCTATGTTCAGGTAAAGGCGATAGCACATCTTGCCGATTAGTTGACCTTTTCACCCCAATCGGAAAGGGACAGCGCGCCCTCATCGTGGCTCAACCCAAAACGGGTAAAACGATGCTGATGAAAGACATTGCCAACGCCATTGCACGCAATCACCCCGACACGTACCTCATGATGCTACTCATCGACGAGCGACCAGAGGAAGTCACCGACATGATGCGCACTGTAAAGGCAGAAGTCATCGCCTCAACCTTTGACGAACCCGCTGCGCGCCACGTCAAGATTGCAGGTATCGTTCTCGACAAAGCCAAACGTATGGTAGAGTGTGGACACGATGTCGTTATATTCCTCGATTCTATCACGCGTTTAGCCCGTGCCTACAACACCGTCGCCCCTACATCAGGCAAGATACTCTCTGGTGGTGTCGACGCAAATGCTCTGCAAAAGCCCAAACGCTTCTTCGGTGCAGCACGCAACATCGAAGGCGGAGGCTCACTCACGATCATTGCTACCGCACTTATCGACACAGGTTCGAAGATGGACGAAGTCATCTTCGAAGAGTTTAAGGGTACGGGTAATATGGAGTTGCAGCTTGACCGCTCATTGGCCAACAAGCGTATCTTCCCAGCCGTCAACATTGTTGCCTCTTCTACACGTCGCGACGACTTGTTGCAAGACGAGATTACGCGTAAGCGCATGTGGATATTACGCAACTACATCTCCGACATGACCGCTATTGAAGCCATGACCGATGTAAAGAAACGATTAGAAGACACAAAAGACAACCAAGAGTTCATCGCTTCAATGAACGGATAAACCCACAGAAGCTACACCCCCATACACTCCATAACCATACAAAAGAAGCCGCCTTTGATTACTAAATAGCAATCAAAGGCGGCTCCTTCTTGCATCGCTAAAGGCAGCGCGCGAGGTCGTGTACAAAAGCGACTATCCCCTACCCTTCAACAGATGCGAGTTAAGATATAGCTGCACCCTCTCGCGATAACTATCAGAGATCGGCAAATACTTATCATCAAAGACGATCTGTCCACGTTCAAATACGCGCACCTTACTCATGTTTACAATATACGAACGGTGAACACGATAGAACGTTGAAGGAGGCAACGTCTGTTCAAGGCTACGCATCGACGTTAAACTCAATATAGGTTTCTGCGCAGATGACAAATAGATTTTCACATAATCCTTTAAGCCTTCAATGTACTCAATATCAGCAAAGTCAACGCGCAACAGTTTATAATCACTCTTAACAAACACATAGCCGTCATCACTACTTATTGACTCCGATAATGTTGTTGCAGATTCACTTAATTCCGTACTCAATTCATTTACATCTTTCTGATTATCAGTAGTCTTCTCACTTGACTGAACAGCAGACTGCCACTTTAATTGACTCATCTCGTACCACTTTTGCGCTCTACTCACAGCCCCCACAAAGTCTGCATAGCTAATAGGCTTTAGCAAATAGTCGAGTGCATTTACCTTGTAACCATCAATCGCATATTGACTAAAAGCTGTGGTAAAGATAATTCGTGTACGAGCAGTATCTATCGTTCGCGAAAACTCTAAGCCGTCTAAGTCTGGCATTTGAATGTCCAAGAACAAGATGTCAACGGGCTTCTTTTGCAATCCACCCATTGCCTCGATAGCACTTGAATAGCAACCGCAGAGTTCAAGCATAGGAGTCTTCTTTACATAACTCTCAAGCAATCCCAGCGCAAGCGGCTCGTCATCGATAAGAGCGCATTTCATAATTATATTAGTGTTTAATGGGTTTATCATAAATGTCAATTACAGAACGATAGGTACTACCACCGTCAGCAAGTTCAACACGCCACGTATATCGATTGAGGTAAGAATAATCCAGACGACTTGCCACCTGCTGGAGTCCGACACCCCCTGGCGACTTATCGCTTTCGCGTTGCGGCGTGTTACTATTTTCACAGCAAAAGCATAAATGGTGTGCATCACTCTTTAAAGTGATATGGATAAAATTATGTTGCCCAGAACTTATGCCATGCTTAAACGCATTCTCTACTAAAGAGATGAAGATAAGCGGAGCTATTTGAAGGTTCTCTTCCTTCGGATAGTCAAACACAACCTTTACGTCAACATTGTCAAGCAATCGCAGGCGCATGAGCGAGATGTAAGACTGTAAGAACTCCACCTCCTTATTCAAGCTAACCCGTTCCGTCTGATTTTCGTACAACATATAGCGCAACAAACGACTCAACTCATGAATGGCCCATTGAGCTTTTTCTTGATCAAACCCCGTAAGGGCATAAATATTATTGAGCGTATTGAGCAAGAAGTGCGGATTGATCTGATTCTTCAAGTTCTTCAGCTCCGCTTGCGAGCGTCCTAACTCTGCCTCAGCGCGTGCTTTCTCACTTTGCTTCCAACGTTTACTTAAATGCAAAACAACCGAAGCTCCTATAGCCGACACATAAAATAAGAATCCACGAACGATGAAAAACACCTTAGGCGGAAGATCGTTACGAAATTCTGGATGTGGCCCTCGCCACCCACCACGAGGAGATGCCATTGGCTTATTCATCGGAGCGAGCAAGAAGGCTTGCAATTCTATGCCAAATTGATAGACACAAAAAATCAGCACATTACAGATAAAGAACCACTTACGCTTCTCCTTGTTAAGCAAGAAGCGCGGCACAAAGATAAAGTAATTCAGATAGAAGCTGACACACAACGTGATAGGCAACAAACTGCCATAAATGTAATGATTCCAGTCTATTGTCTCCCCTCTTCGCTTAAAAAATAAGGGCGAAATGAAAATGTAGCTCCAAGCCAACACATGCACCGCAACCTCTATAAACGTTTCAATACGTGGTTGTTTGGGTTGTAAAGTATGCTTTTCTGCCATTATGTAATCTTTCGTTTTGATACGTGCAAATATACAAAAAGAGGTTCGGAGATAATCAATAATATCATTAAAACCGAACCTCAAATTATTCAAACTACTCATACCTTATCGCCTCAATGGGGTCGAGACTTGCAGCCTTCTTGGCTGGATACCAACCAAAGAATATACCCGTAGCCGAACATACGACAAAGCTCAAGAGTACGCTCCAAGGTTGTATTTGTATGGGCCAGTGAGCAAACACGTTAATGCCAACTGCCGCGCCAATGCCACAAAGTACACCTATTAAGCCACCCGTAACGCTGAGCAATACCGACTCTATCAAGAACTGATTTAAGATGTCAATACCACGAGCGCCGACCGACATTCGCAAGCCGATTTCCTTCGTGCGCTCCGTCACGCTCACATACATAATGTTCATAATACCGATACCACCGACTACGAGCGAGATACAAGCTACCACTAAGAGTAGAACGGTCATCGTGTCCGAGGTTGAGTTCATCATCTCAGCCATCTCTTGTTGACTGCGAATGGTGAAGTTGTCCTCGTCCGCGCCCTTTAGCTTATGATTTTCGCGCAAGATGTTCGTCACGTCCTCAATCGCTAAGTCCGTCATATCCTCCGTTATGGCAGAAGCATTGATGCCTTGCAAATAGGTAACTGAAAGAATACGTTTCATCACCGTTGTGTAAGGAGCAAATACGACGTCATCTTGGTCCATACCAAATGAGTTGTAACCCTTTGACTCCAATACGCCTACGATGCGGAACGGTATCTTGTTGTAACGAATTACTTTGCCTATCGGGTCTTCTCCATTCGTAAACAGATTGTCCGCTACCGTTTTACCTATCACACACACCTTAGCGCTCGTCTTTACGTCCTCGTCAGTAAACATCTCCCCGTCCTTTACCTTCTGCTGGCGAATCTGCAGATAATCGGGCGAAATGCCATACATAGTCGAGGGCGTATTGTTATTGCCATTAATAAATTGTCCTGAAGCGTTTACATTGGGCGATATGGCGGCTAAGTACTTCGACTGCTCCTTAAGCGTTTCATAATCCTTTAACTTTAACGTCTGCATATCCGAAGCATCTTGTTGCGCTCCGCCAGGCCCCTTGTCCTGTCCAGGACGGATCATAATCATGTTCGACCCCATCTCTGCAATGTTCGCTTGAATGCTCTTTTTCGAACCCTGTCCAATAGCCAACATGGCAATGACCGAAGCCACACCGATGATGATACCCAACATTGTCAAAAAGGAACGCAGCTTATTGGCAGCAATGGCACGCAAAGCTATCTTAAATAAATTTGCTATATTCATATTATACTTACGATTTACGACTCCTCCGTCACAGGTAATTCGGCCAGAGCCTTTGCCGCTGAATGAATATTATGGTTAACCACGTCCTCACGTAGTAAGCCGTCACGTAAGAAGATGTTACGACTTGAGTAAAGCGCGATTTCGGGATTGTGCGTAACGAATATAATGGTTCGACCAGCCTTAAATAGCTTTTGAAACAACACAAGTATCTCAAACGAAGTACGCGTGTCCAAATTACCCGTAGCCTCATCGGCCAAGATAACAGCTGGATTGTTAACCAACGCACGCGCAATGGCCACACGCTGCATCTGACCGCCCGACATCTGGTTTGACTTATGATACAAGCGCTCGCCCAATCCCACCATTTTCAGGGCCTCAATACTCCGTTCGCGACGTTCCGTTGCCGAAACGGAAGCATTGTACATCAAGGGAAGTTCAACGTTTTCGACCGCCGTAGTTTTGGGCAGCAAGTTATAGTTCTGAAACACGAAGCCAATCTTGCGATTACGTAATATAGCGCGCTCGCTGCGCTTCATCGAGCGCACACTCACGCCGTCCAAGTAATACTCACCACTTGAGGGCGTGTCAAGACACCCCAACTGATTGAGCAAAGTCGACTTACCCGAACCCGACGTACCCATAATCGTAACGAACTCTCCTTCATATATTTTAAACGAAACGCCTTTCAGCGCATGAACGGTCTCGTCGCCCACAATAAAGTTACGTCGAACATTGTCCAACTCTATCACCACCTTCTTATCAGCCCTATCTTCGGGCTGAGGGAAGGCCTCGTCTACTATCTTTTCCATAATAGTTTACTTTTTCTTTTTACTGGGAGGTCCAGGAGAGAAGGGACTCTTCTCGTCACTGCCTTCAGTCGATTCAGAGGATTCGTCGTTGCTTGCGGCTTCCTTCATGTCGACTACTACGACCGTACCCTCTTTTACGCCACTCAATATCTGTGTGCGAGTGCCATTCGTTATACCCGTCTGTACGCTATATGCCTTAAAGGTTCTTCCTTCACGCACCCAAAGTTTGTGTGTACCATTACAATCTACGATTTTATCTTTTGCCCCAACAGTCTCCTTTGTGGGAGTAAAGCGCAACGCCTTTGTTGGTACACTAACGATACCCGATTGCTCCAACGTATAGATAGTCACGTTTGCAGTCAAGCCTGGTTTCAACTTTAAGTCAGGGTTCGGAGCTGAAATAACCACCTCGTAGGTAACTACATTATTCTCCGTTGTAGCTTCATTGCGCACCTGCGTTACTGTACCCTCAAACGTTTCATCGGGATAAGCATCGACCGTGTAAGTGACACGTTGTCCTACTTTTACTTGACCTATATCTGCTTCATCGACGCTGGCTACAACGCGCATATCAGTCATATCCTTCACAATCGTAAAGAGCGTTGGCGTACTAAAGCTTGAAGCTACGGTCTGACCTTCTTCAACCGATTTGCTCAATACCACACCGTCAATAGGCGACGTAATCGTAGCATAGCTCAAGTTAGTTTGCGCTTTATTGACCGCCTCCTGACGCTGAGCCACAAGGCTTTGGGCCTGCTGCAACGACAAACGAGCTGACTCGTAATCATTTGCGCTGATGAGTCCTTTGCCGTAAAGCGTCTTCATACGACTGAAGTTTGACTGCTGATAGTTCAAGTCGCTTTTTGCGCTTTCCAGTTGGCTTGTAGCACTCTTCAACTCACTGATTAAGTTCGTCTTGTCCAACTCAGCAATGACTTGCCCTTTCTTCACTACACTATTGTAGTCAACGTAAATCTTATCGATGATGCCCGACACCTGCGTACCGACCTCAACTGAAGTCACGGCCTCAATCGTACCCGTTGCCGTCACGCTATTTCCAATAGTAGCTTTTTCAACTTTAGCCGTTTCGTAGCTCACCTCGAAGGGAGCTTCCTGCTTTTGCAAGAAGGCATAGACACCACCTGCAACGATTGCTACAGCTGCTACGCCTATGAGTATTTTCTTTTTATTCAACTTCATGGTTCTTATCTATATTACTTTAATTCCTCACCCCCATAGAATGAGAGCAAATTACGATTTAATAATGCGGTATACTTGTCCTGCAGCATCTGTTGTTGCGCATTCAACAAGTTAGCACGACTGTTAAGCAGTTCGGCAATGTTCTTTAACCCTAAGTTAAACTGCTCTGTCATGAGGTCATAGCTTGTTTCCATGCTCTCCACGCTTGACTTTGCAGCTGCATACTTCGCTTGCGAATTGGTAGCGTTGAGCCAATACGTCTCAATGGTTTGTGACAACTGCTTTTGCGTATCTTGCAAGTCGAGTTGCGCTGTAGTCTCTGCCACCTTAGCACGTTCGACTGCGCTCTTATTCTTACGATTGTCAAATATTGGAATGCTGACCGACACGCCTAACTGACCACTAAAGTTATTTTTCATTTGCTTGGCCCAGTTCGTTTGGCTACCCGTCATATGACTATCGCCTAAACTTCCCGTGAGGCTTACCGTGGGCATATAGCCGCTCTTCGCGATCTTCGTGTTTAAAGCACTTTGCTCAATCGCCAATTGTGAACGTTTAATTTCAGGACGATTTTCTAAGGCTGCTTCATAAATAGCCGCTTTCGAAGGAATCGTGCTTAACACTTGGGCATCAGTGGCACTGATAGGTTGAACGTCGAAAGCCACCTCCGAAGACAATTCGAGCAACTGCTTCAATTGCATCTTTGCTTCAGCTATCTGCGTTTGAACATTCACCACATCGTAGCGTCCTTGGCTCATCTGCGCCTGCAACTGAGCTAAGTCAGCCTTCGCCATCGAACCCACTTTAACCATCTGCTCGCCACGCTGACAGATGACAGAGTCCTGCTTCAGAAGCGTTTCGTTCACCTTCTCGGCCTCCGTCATGTAGAGTATCTGCACGTAGAGTTGCGCTATTTGCTCCTTAATCTTATTAGCTGAAGTTTGCGTGTCGTAAGCCGCCATTTGCTGTGAATACTGTGCATTGGTAATGTTCATCTTATTCTTCCCACCGTTCCACACTACCCACTGAGCGTTAACGCCATAGCTACCATTCTGCGTAACCTTATCAGCAGCCGACGTAGCAATGCCGCCATTCACGAAGTTACCTCCACTCTCTTGGAAAGGGCGGTAATTCACCCCTTGCGTAACTGAGGCACTTAGGCTGGGCAGCAATCCTGCCTTTGCCTCTGTCACGTCTACGCGTGTTGACTGCTCCGTAGCCTGACTCTTGAGCAACTGCACATTATGCGCCAAAGCATAGTTAATGCAATCGCTAAGTGACCACACGCCATCTGCCGTCTGTGCCCAACTACATAAGGGCAACAGGCTCAATACAGTAGCCATTCCTAATTTTTGCAGTTTAAACATTTTCATTCTGTCTTATGTTTCGTTTTTACAAGTGCAAAGATATAGTACCCTCTATTGTTAAAATCCAACTAAAGACTTGTTGACACTGCAAAATAGACAAACCCGTGTTTTTTATCGACGAATGTATAACACACGCGTTATATCAAGTAGGTATAACCCTCCTTACGATGCCGCATTTGCAGTGTCAACCTTGATTAAAAATAAGTACGCTACAGCGTCAACCTACCTTATGAATAAAGATGAGAGGAAGGACACCAAAAGGTTCAACCATAAGTGGAGGGCTATTTTTTTCTCAGTGATCAGCTGTCGTCCACTGGCCTGTGGACGTGTTTCCACTGGCCAGTATACGTGTTTCCACTGGCCTGTGGAAACACGTACACGACAAAGTGGACGATGATTGATCGGCATTCATCAGGGCAGACGCACCAAAATTATTCGGATAAAAACTGCAACATTTCCAATTGTAAGGCATTGATTATTAATGCATTAGACTTGTTTATGTTAGATATTTTTCGTATCTTTATAGTCTAAAAGATTAACAAATTGAAATACGAAAATGAGCATAATTAAGTTATCTAAACAGATGGTGGACCCTCGCGTATCAGGACGAACAACTTACAAGATGGAGCATATCATATACATTACAATAGCTGCAGTTATAGCAGGAGCTCAATCTTGGAACGACATTTCTGAGTT
>UQHJ01000001.1 GCA_900540885.1 uncultured Prevotella sp. | reverse complement strand
ATGTTGGAAGCCGTCAAAACGCTTCACATAAGCCTCACTTCCTTTCGTTTCGCGGCTTATTTGAAGAATTTTCTCCTCTTTAACACTTGACTATAGACCGGCTGTCCGGTAAAATGGCTATCTTTGCTCATGGTTATATATTTTTTTAGCAAAACAAAGATAACCAAAAGGGCTGATACTTCGTGAGAAGTGACAGCCCTAATTTATTTTGCTTAAAAAAGTTTTACCGGACAGCAATAGTTATGAACATTCATGTGGGCCAAGAAATTAGGCGTCGACTTGAAGAAAAGAATTGCACAGTGGTGTGGTTGGCTCATCAGTTGTCGTGTAGTCGCACTAATATGTACAAAATCTTTGAGAAGCCCCATTTAGATTCTGAAATGCTTCAACGTATATCTGTGGCCTTAGATTATGATTTCTTTGCGTTACTTTCTTATCAGTTACGTAAGGAAGAGGGTATTAGCAATCCAACGTTTCATCGCAATTCAATTATTTAAATTGCATATTGGCGATGATTGCAAAAATATGAAAAGGATTATGTAACGAAAGAAAGATGAATGGCTTATTAATTAGCCATTCATCTTTCTTCATTAGTATAGTTAAATCATTGCTCTATAGGGAAGTTCTAAAAATGGTATTTTTAGAACTCCCTTTTAACAAGTATGAATGTACATTTGTGCTTCAATTTAGCTTAATCTTCTCGATACGCTGACGCATAAAATTGGCAAATTCAGGTGAGTCAACAATCTTGATGTGCTCAAATAATCCCAATACAAACCGGCCGATGCCAATGTAGCTACACACTTCCGTATTGAGACGATGACGTCCATCTTTTTCGAGTGTAAGGTCGCGTTGAGCGTCAGCATATTCTTCTAATAATATGCTTGTAGCTAATTGATCGAGTAAAAGCGATACGGGATGCTTCTCTTCTCCTGTAAAACCAAATAAGTCGCAATAAAATGGTGCATGTTCTGACTCATGCGACCACAATAAGTCTAATTGCTCAATAGATTCGATGCGTGTAATCTTAAAGGTCTTATTCGTTTTAGTTGTCAATTCATAGCATCGCACCTCATTGTTTTGATTAATAAACATATAAGGCTCAACGATACGATTGCTCACTTTACCACTCGAGGCCGACTTATAGTTGCGAAATAGTACTACGCGCTGTTCACGAATGGCTTGAAAGATGCGGCTAATGTTTTGAGCTAGTCCATTGTCAACACCATGACGTGCTAAAACGTTAGAGTCGTAAAGGTAGGCCATCTTTTCGCGAAGGTGGCGCACCTCCACAGAATTGTCGTACACAGAGTTAAGCACACGGCTAATTGTAAGCGCTTCACTTTCCGAAAAGTGAATTTTCTCTCCCAAGTTTTGAAAGAAAGGAGATGTATGGTCAATGCGGTAGCATGTGCCTTGCTTAATAACAATAAAGCCCATGCTACGGAATAAATCAATATAGCGATAAATTGAGCGTTTACTCATGCCGAGCGCCTCGCTAATTTCTTCAACCGTTACAACGCGGTTTTGTGTTAGCATAACCATCAACCGAAGTTGACGAGCAAATTTTTCAAGTTCCATTTAATAAAGTTTCCTTTTACATGCAATGTGTTGGGCGCGAATTTACGAACTTTTTTGTTTACGATTTATAACGTAGTGCATCATTCCTATAAAAAAACTCATTATTCAGGTAAATAAGTAATTTTTGCGTGTAATATTTTCAATAAAGTAGTATTTTCGCTAATAAAGAAAATATTTCTATTCAGATTTAAATGACAGCGAAACTAAAAAACATAATTTTCCTAATCATATCGACCCTTGTAGGTATAGGACTAATGATGTGGCTATATCGTGGCTTCGACTTTAGCTCCTTACGTGCTTTCTTTAGTCAGTCTACAAATTATGTCTTCATTGTAATGGTGTTGGCAGTTGGCATTATGGCCAACGTATTACGATCACTGCGTTGGCGTATGTTGTTGCAGTCGGCACACATTGAAATTACTTTGCGTCGTTCGGTAGAACTTATATTCATATCCTACCTTATCAATAGTGTAACCCCGCGATTGGGAGAACTTACTCGTTCACTTTTGGTGCGTAGTGGTGATGCTAAAGTTTCGACACGAGCTTTGGGTACAGTGGTGATAGAAAAATTGGCCGATGTAGCATTCTTGGTTATCGTTATCGGACTGGCTGTTTCGTTGCGGTGGAACAATACAGTGTCGTTAGTTCAACGCATGACCGAAGGATTGACGTGTGCCGTGCCGCGATATACCTTTTATATTGTAGTGGGATCGGTCGTGTGCTTATTAGTAGGCATTAGTTTTCCACTAAGGAAGCACGTGAAACGTTTTGTACACAATCTATGGCAAGGCGTGAGTGCTATTGCACGACTCAAGAGTCCCCTGTCATTTGCTTCCCTTTGTATAGGCATTTGGACGTGTAACTTTCTGCAACTTTATCTTCTTGTACCCTGCTTCGGAGGACTGTCGCACGTCGGATTGGCCGATACTTTACACGTGTTTGCAGCCGTGAGTGTAGGCGTGTTGCTTCCCACGCCTGCAGGAGCTGGCCCTTGGCACTTTGCCATTGTCAAGACTTTAACAGGTGTGTATGGTGTAGAGCGCGCTGTGGCACAATCATTCGCTCTCATTACACATGGACTTAAGACCATACTTGTTATGTTACTGGGTGTGTTAGGGTACATAAGTTATTATAGCGAAGTATGGCGTTGGGTAAAAAGACATTAAGTTAAGTAAGTACTCAAAATTATTTTTTATGATTTTGAACACCTACTTATTTCTTAAAATAGTCAGTTCTACGTTTTAAGCAAAAACGATTGTGAAATCTTATTTACGTTCGAAAAAAATTAAGCGATGAAAAAGATACTAACTTTAGCAACTTCTTTAGCTTTGGCCGCAGGAGCTTCGGCACAGAGCTATGACAAAATGTGGAAAGCTGTAAAGCAACAAGCAGAGCAAGACCTTCCACAGTCGGCACTCAAAGGCGTAGAAGAGATACGTGATAAGGCTGCAATGGAGAATAATCGTGTGCAATTGTTACGTGCCATACTGATGTTGCGCGTATATAGCGCAGAAGTGTCACCCGATTCGGCACAAGTCTATGTATCGCAAATAGAGGAGGCTTTAGCTACAGAACAAGATGCTGTACAGAAAGCACTCTACCATTCCGCCTTAGCACAATGTTATGAAAGCATGGACGCTGATGACGATATAACTTATGACGAAAACGAGAAGCAAGTTAAAAAGCATTTTGAGGCATCACTTGTCGACATGAAGGCTTTGGCAGATGGGCGTTTGCAGCAATATCTGCCATTGATGCAATATGAGGCTGATAGTAAATATTTTAACGATGATCTCTTACATGTGATGCTATCGGCCTATGTCCGTAAGGGCAAGCTACGCACGCATGAACAGATAGATTGGTTAGTACGTGTGGCTGATTTCTATCGTCAGCGTGGAGCATACGATGCAGCTACGTTGCTTGCCTTGCAACATTACCATCTGACAAAGAAGGGAAAGGTAAGTGGCCTAATCGAACATAATGAAGATTATATAACGCTGACTACTTTACTTAATAATAAGTTGAGTGCCGAGGTGGCTTTGCGGGTGTATGATGAGATTGTAGCCTTGCAAGGCGATTATAGTCAAGATAAAAGCTATGCTGCACATAATGATAGCGTGTTAGTAGATTGGGCTGAGCGTGGCATACAAACCTACGGAAAGGATAAGAAGCTAAAAGCTTGTAATACGTTACGCAACTTTATGCAGAGCATGACCAATCCTACGGCCGAACTCAAGGAGGTAAAGGCTTCTTATGGCACTGGTCAGCATTTGCAGTTAGCATTAAAAGTGCGTAATCTCAAGCGAGCTACCATGCGTATAGTCCGTTTGTTTGATACGCAGTTAGACTATCGTAAGGAAGAAGACAATATAGATTTCAAAAAGAAGGCTTCGCTCATTAAAAAGGCTGAGGCAGAGGTCGTAAGGGACTTTAGTCCTCAAAGCGAGTATGCTTGGTTGGCCGATAGCGTCAGTCTAACCCTTCCTACAAAGTCAGGCGTTTATTGGTTAGAACTGCAAGGCAATGGTAAACATTTAGATGGTTGTGTAGTAACGATAAGCGATTATGCTGCTATTAAGTTAGCCACTCCAGCAGGTAGTAATCGTATAACGGTGGTTAATCGAGCTACTGGTCGCCCTGTGTCGAATGCCGTTGTGACTGCTTATGCCAGTCGTTATGACAAAAATCGTTGGGGACAAGTTCGTAGCTATCGAACAGATGCTAACGGACAGGTAACGATAGTTGATAATAAGCGCATGAACTTATACTATGGCATCAAGGTGGGACAAGACGCAGCAGCGGAGTTCTTTACGTTAGACAATGTAAGCTATTACACAGACGAAGAACAAGCACGTACGATTGTGCAGCTTTATACCGATCGCGGCATCTATCGCCCAGGACAGCAGGTAGAATTTACGGGAGTCACTTTTACCCATACTGGTGACAATTATCGTGTGGTGGGCAATTATAAGGCTACGGTCGAATTGTGTAATGTAAATGGCAAGGTAGTAGACTCCGTAGCAGTGAAAACCGATGCTATGGGGTCGTTTAGCGGTAGCTTTACTTTGCCCAAACAAGGCCTTACGGGTAATTATTCCTTACGGCTCACCCAATGTAGTGCGTCTGCCTTTCATCTATTGAAGGTTGAAGAATACAAACGTCCCACCTTTACCGTCACTACACAACCTGTGACCGTGGCCTATGCCTTGGGCGATACAGTGAAAGTTGAAGGAGAAGCCAAGACCTATAGTGGGGTGTCAGTGCCACGTGCGCGTGTGCAGTACACGGTGCAACGTTCGGCTTGGTTCTTTTGGAACGATGATGAGTTCGAACCTCAAACAGGTGAAACTACGACCGATGATGAGGGCCATTTCTCTTTGCCCATACACTTAGCCAAAGCTTATGATAGTGAACATGAAGGAGGTTATAACCGTTATACATACACGGTTTCTTACACAGTGACGGCAGAAAATGGCGAAACCACTCAAGGCTCGCATGCCCTCACTCTTGCAACGCGTCCCACATGGTTAACGGCTGATGTGCCTACTACTATTTATAGACGAAAGGAAAAATCCTTGCCATTATTTACCATAACGCAGGTGAATGCTTCGGGACAGGCCATGAAAGCACAAGGCACTTATCAAGTGGTGCGTGGCGAACAAGTGGTGGCAGAAGGAACGTTTGAGGGAGGTACTCCCTTTACGGTGACGGATTTAGCTACCTTACCGTCAGCAGCGTATTCCTTGCGCTATCATACGCCGCAGGCTGGGGAAGATTCACTATCGTTCTTGCTATTTAGCGATGAAGACAAAGAGCCTGTTGACCAAACGAAGCCTTTCTTTAGTTACACCGAGACAGATAATGCGAGTGGGGCAGTAGATTTAATTGTAGGTTCCCCTTGTCATAATGCCGTTCTTTATTACGACGTTGTGGCTAACGGATGCATCGTTGAGAGCCAACAACTAACGCTGAATAATGAACTGCGTCGCTTCCGCATAGATTATCAACCGACCTATGGTGATGGAGCAAGAGTGTTGGTAGCATTGTTTCGCGACGGAAAACTCTATACCGATGAGGCTGAGGTCGTAAAGCCCCTTCCCAATAAGCAATTAAAATTGCAGTGGAAAACATTCCGCTCACGTCTCACCCCAGGACAGCAAGAAGAGTGGGTGCTGCAAGTGACTCACCTCGATGGCACGCCAGCCAAAGCACAGTTAGCAGCATGCATGTACGATGCTTCACTCGATGCCTTTGTAAACAATCGGTGGAACAGTTTTGCCGTTAACTTTACGCGCAACTTGCCACGAGCTTGGTGGAGAAGTAGTGTATCTGATTGCAGTAAAATGGTAAAGGGAGATTTTCGTTATCACTACTTGCCTACATCCGTGATGAATTTTACGCAGTGGGACGATACACTCTTCGATTATTATATGCTGGGTCGCTATGGTCATATATTGGCTGAGAGTGCCGCTCCAGTAGGTGGAGCTGTGCGTTATATGCGCAGTATGGCTTTGTCTGATGCGAATGTTGCCGATTATAAACACGCATTTAAGGAGTTAGCTTCATCTAAGAGCATGACTACTTCTGCTCCCAATACGGTGACTCCACGCATCAACTTTGCCGAGACTGCATTCTTCCGCCCCAACTTACGCACCAACGCAGCGGGAGAGGTTAGTATATCCTTCACTTTACCTGAAAGCATGACGCAATGGAACTTCTGCGCTTTGGCACACACACAATGTATGGATTATGGTCGTATTGATACGACTGTTGTAGCACGTAAGGATTTTATGGTCGAATCCGCCATGCCTCGTTTCCTACGCCGTGGTGATAAAGCGGAATTGCCCGTGAAGGTGACTAACCTTTCAGACAAGCCGATTAAGGCGCAGTTACAGTTGACGCTCCTTGATGCTTTGACCGAAAAGCAGCAGTACAATTCGACGCAGCGTATAGAATTGGCTGTAGGTGAAACGAAAGTATTCACGTTCGCTTACGATGCACTACAGGCAGAAGGCGTGATGATTTGTCGCACGACGGCACAAGGTAGTGGATTTAGCGATGGTGAGGAGCACTATCTGCCCATACTCACGACCGATGTGGAGGTGACGCGCACGTTGCCCTTCTCGTTGACGCAACGGGGTGTGACAACGTTTGCTACCGACACCTTATTCAATGCGCCCCATGCTACCCACCGTTCATTGTCGGTAGAACTATCGTCCAATCCCACTTGGTATGCAGTGACAGCCTTGCCTGTTTTAGCCGGTTCAGCTTCGTGTGTCAGTGCCATTGATTGGGCTACGCGTTATTATGCCTTTACGATAGGACAATTCGTAGCTCGAAATAATCCAGAGGTGCAACGTTTGGTACAAAAGAATGAGGAAGAGGTTGACAAATTAGCAACTCTCAAGACAGAGGGATTGACCGATGCCACGCCCTGGCTGCAACGCGCTGAGGCTGAGAAGCAGCGTAGTGCAGCGCTTCATCAGCTTTTTGACGAAGAAATAGCTGCTGCTCAGCTATATACAGCCATTGATAAGTTGAAAGCGTTGCAAAAGGAAGATGGTTCGTACTGTTGGTACCCAGGTATGAATGGTAATGCGTTGATAACGTTGGAAGTGGCACAACTCTTGGCTCGTACTGAATGTTTAACACAGCGGGAGAATGCTCGCATTCATGATCAATTGTCAAAAGCTTTCAACTATTTGCAGAAAGATGTAGCAGAAGATGTGAGAGATATGAAGCAGTATGAGAAGAAGCACAAGACTCAACTTGCGCCTTCAGAGTATTGTATGCGTTACCTTTACTTGCTTACGTTGATGGGCTTGAAGTTTGACGATGATGCGCAGTATTTGCTCAATCGTGCAGTAGCATTGCGCCATGAACTGACTATGTATGGTAAAGCACTCTCAGTTATCATATTTGACAGAAATGGTAAATGTGCTGAGGCTGCAATAGCGCTAAAGAGTCTTAAGGAACACACAGTGAGTAGTCCTGAAAAGGGGCGTTATTTTGACACCCCACGTGCTGAGTGGTCGTGGCATTCATATCGCATACCTTCACAATGTGCAGCGATTGAAGCCTTGCATTCTATGAACGATGAAGCAACAGCGAGTGAGATGCGTTTATGGCTATTGCAAGCCAAGCGTACGCAGATGTGGGAAACGACTCGTGCCACGTCTGATGCTGTTTATGCTTTGTTAATGAGCAGTGACACCACCACAGTGATGCCCCTTTCAACACAAACGCCGCTTTACTATACGCTTTATAATAAAAAGCGCATTGTGGGGCAAAATGCTCCCTCTGATAGTGAAATGTCTACCACTGTGGGTTACGTAAAACAAACCTATACGAAAGATCAAGCTATCGAAGCTACTTCGTTGAAGGTTGATAAACGCAGTGATGGACTGTCATGGGGTGCTGTGTATGCCTCTTTTATGGCTCCAATAGAGGAAGTCACGACCGAAGGCAAAGGTTTACAGATAACACGTCGCTTGGAACGCAAACAAGGCATGGAATGGGTCGCTTTGACAGATGTCTCATTGTTACAAAAGGGTGACCGTGTGCGTCAGGTGTTCACGATAGAGGCCGATCGTGATTACGATTTTGTATCGCTCTCGGCCGATCATGCAGCTAATATGCAACCTGTGCGTCCGCTTTCGGGTTATGCTTGGGACACAGCATTACCCGCTTATCGTGCAGTACATGATGCTTCAACTGACTACTTTATAGAGCAGTTGCGTAAGGGCAAACATCAATTTGCTGAGGATTTTTTTGTTGATCGTACAGGTAGTTTCTCAAATGGTGTAGCGCGCATACAATGTGTTTATGCACCTGAATTCCAAGGTATGACGAAGTAAAGCAAAGCTATTGAGATAACAATCTTGGATCAGCATTAACGAAAAAATAATGGATAATTGATGATCATCAATTATCCATTATTTTTTCGTTAATGATACATTAATGTTCATTTATGTTAGGCCGCCCAATTTGCTGCTTTATCACTTTATTTAAATGGTTTGCGCCAATCGCAGCCTTCCTTCCAACGTGAACAACCATAGGCAGTATTGCCTTTTATTACTTTACCAATGCCACATTTCGGACAGATACTGCCAGCGCGAATGATGCGTCGTTTGGGTTTAGCCTCCTTCGATTGGGTGGTAGCTGCATTAGAGGAAGTAGTAGTTCCTTCATGCTGCGCATTGGCTTTGGCTTTAAGAGCGGCTATAGGGTCTACTTGTTGCGTGATATGGCGAGCAGAATTATCGCTCAACACTTGGCGTACAATGTCGGTCACCATTTCCTTCAGTTCAGTCACAAACAGTGCAGCACTGTATTCGTGATGCTCAATTTGGCGCAACTTCTTCTCCCAACGTCCCGTAAGTTCAGCACTCTTTAGCAATTCCTCCTTTATGATAGAGATGAGTTCAATACCTGTAGGAGTAGCCACTATAGCCTTGCGTTGACGACGTATGTACTGACGGCGGAAGAGAGTTTCAATAATGGCAGCACGCGTTGACGGACGACCAATGCCGTTCTCCTTCATTGCGTCGCGCAACTCCTCATCATCTACCGTCTTACCTGCCGTTTCCATAGCTCGCAGTAGCGTAGCCTCGGTATAGAGCTTAGGCGGCTGCGTCATCTTTTGCGTCAAGTCAGGCGTATGCGGTCCATTCTCACCCTTCACAAAATCGGGCAAGGTACGTTCAGCCTCGTCTTTCTTACTCTCATCATCATCGTTTGACGTGCTGATACGAGAAGCAGAAGGAGCTACTGCACGCCAACCTGGTTCCAATATAAGTTTGCCAGATGTTTTAAAGGCTATATCGGCAGCCTCGCCCATTACGGTGGTGGTGGCAAACTTACAATCAGGATAGAATACGGTAATGAAACGACGTGCTACGAGATCGTAAACGTTGCGTTCCATATCAGTCAAATTATTTGCCGTTACCCCTGTTGGAATAATGGCATGGTGGTCCGTCACCTTCGAACTGTCAAACACCTTCTTTCGCTTTAGCAATGCACCTTGTCCACGCAGCGGCTCGAGTAAGTCGTTGTATTGACTACGTATGCCTTTTAATATGTTAGGACATTTAGGATAGATGTCGTCAGAGAGGTAGGTAGTATCAACACGTGGATAGGTAGTCACCTTCTTTTCATAAAGAGACTGAATGAGCGAGAGCGTTTGGTCAGCCGAATAGCCAAACTTACGGTTGCAATCTACTTGTAGCGAAGTAAGGTCGAAGAGGCGAGGAGGTTGTTCCGTTCCTCGCTTCTTTTCTACACCCGTTACGACGAAAGGTTGGTCTTTAATTTTCTCCAAGGCCGCACGTCCTTCCTCTTCGCTTGTAAAGCCGCGACGAGTGGGCGCGGTTTGTTTCTTTTTTGTATCAGTATTGTTGCCCTCTTCTTCGGTCGCAATGGGTTGTTCGTCCTCATTCGGATCGGCCATAATGGCGTTGAACACCGTGTCGCGATAAGTAGTTGAAAGAATCCAATAAGGCTCAGGCTTAAAGTTGTCAATCTCAAGTTGTCGACGTACGATCAATGCCAACGTCGGGGTTTGCACGCGTCCGATAGAAAGGGGCGGTGTGCCATAGCCACCACCATACTTAATCGTATAAAGGCGTGTGGCATTCATGCCCAACATCCAATCGCCAATAGCACGACAAAGGCCCGCTTCGTAAAGCGATTTGTAGTCCTCCTGCGGTTTAAGCGAACTAAATCCCTCGCGAATGCTCTCTTCGGTAAGTGACGAAATCCACAATCGCTCTACGGGACACTTCGCGCCAGCCTTCTGCATGACCCATCGCTGAATGAGTTCACCCTCTTGGCCCGCATCACCACAGTTGATAATACGATCGGCCTTTGACATGAGTTTTTGTATAATGTCAAACTGTGCTTGCACGCCTTTATCATTCTTCAAGCGAATGCCAAAGCGTTGGGGTATCATAGGCAAAGCCCCAAGGCTCCACCGCTGCCACATGGGCGTGTAGTCCTCGGGGTATTTTAGTTCGCAAAGGTGACCAAAGGTCCACGTTACTTGGTAACCATTGCCTTCAAGATAACCTTGGTGTTGTTGCGTGGCACCAAGTATATTGGCTATGTCACGCGCCACGCTGGGTTTCTCTGCTATGCAGACTATCATATATATAAAGGTGTTCTAAAGTTTTAATGTCGTACTAACTATTCAGAATCTTTCGTTCCAACCAGAGCTGAAAAGAAATGATCATAGATTTCACCATAAAAAGATAGTTTCTTAAATGTTGGGATAAAGATGCTTAACTTTCAAGGGTGGTTCTAATAATTCTGAAATAGGGATTTGTGCGCTATCGGAAGTGTATTTTTGAAAGTTTTGTGAGGGAGCATAGCGGGCTATGTGACCGAACAAACTTTCAAAAAGACACTTTCGAGAGCGTACAAATCACATTTCAGAATAGCAGAACTCTAAAAACAGAATTTTTAGAACCACCCTCAATACACAAAGCGCATTTCCTTATCATTAAATGCGATGCCATCGTGCGCGGCGAAGAAATGAGCGATTTTTCCTTGCTCAGCCAATTGGCGAGGCGTTCCCACCTCTATGCCCAAAGTACTAATCAGCCATAGTTGGTCGCAAAAGTGAAGGGCTAACTCTACATCGTGAGTAGAAAGGAGTATGGCCTTTTGCTCAGAATGCGCTAATTGTTGCAATAAGCGAAGAGTTTTTACTTTCGTCTGAAAGTCAAGAAAGGCCGTTGGTTCGTCTAACAAGATGAGAGGTGTCTGCTGCGCCAATGATTTGGCTATAAACACACGTTGACGTTCGCCGTCGCTCAATGTGCTAATCATACGATGACGAAAGGCTTCTGTCTGGGTACGAGCCATTGCTTCATGAATAGTCGTTTCGTCTTCATCAGTGCTACGCGAAAACAACGTAGCATAAGGTGTACGCCCCATTTTGACTACATCTTCAACCGTCAAAGCCTCTGCCTCAATGCGTTGGGTTAAAACGATGCTTATCCGCTGTGCCAATTCGCGTTGACTATAGGCTGTCAATGCTTTACCTTCGTAGCTTACAATGCCACTCAATGCAGGTTGCAGAGCTGCCATCGTGCGCAAGAGCGTGCTTTTGCCACAACCATTCGGGCCTAACAAGGCCACCAATTCGCCTCGACGCAAGTTGGCGTTGAGGTGTTGAGTAATCACCTTTTTGCCATATCCTGTTGTTACATCGTGCAGTATTAGCATGGGCGTATTAATGAAATCGTTGTCCAAAGGTGATTATTTTTATTCGGTTGGTTAAGGCCGAAGTGATGCGTCGCCACTGTCCGTAGCGTAGGTTTAAGAAGAGTTCTTCAATCGAGCGCCATGCCTTAATGAGAGGGTGACGCCACGCCATAATTTGATAGACATGACAGCGGTAGCGCACGTGATCTACTACATATTGGGGGTGTTTGAAAGGTTTCGCTATCTCGTGCCGCTTCATGGTAAAAATGCGTCGATAGCCTGAAGGCAACGTTCGCACAGAACCTGCAAAGTGAACTGAGTCGTCCGTAACACCTCGATTGTTAATCATATTGAGTCGCGGTACGATAGCCAGTTGGTTATTTAACAACAAGTGGGCATGGAAGATCGTTTCGTAAAAGGCCTTACCACTCGCTCTGTGTGCACGCGCCATAGGCAGAAAGTCCTTACGCAAGGTTCGTTCTTGGGTCAAAGCTTCGATGCGTTGTAAGGCTACTGGGTCGTCCAACCAATGATAATGTTCGTCCCACTGGTTGACCACGCGTGCCCATGAGGCCCAGCCCCAAATGCAAAAGTTAGAGGTAAAGAAATAGTCCGCTTGCCCCGTATCGGGTGTTACTTCTTCTAAGTTAAAACCTTGTATCATTCCGACGCGCTCATCATGTTCGTAACGGTCAAGCATGTCCTTACAAAAGGTAAAGAAAGACTGCGAAGGTATGTCGTCATCTTCAAAAACGATACACTTATCCGTCAGCGAGAAGGCCCAGCGTTGTGCCATGAAGTTGGAGGGGTCGCATCCATAATTCTTGTCTTGGTATAACCGGTGAACCTCGCAAGGCCAATCAATCTCTGCCACAATTTTTCTGCACGCTTCTATGCCAGCCTTGTCTTGTTCGCCACGTGCACCATCTTGATACAGAAACAGTCGAGCAGGCTGCGCCTTGCGCACTTCAGCGAAGAGCGCAGCTAACTTTTCGGGACGATTAAAAAAGAGAATTAGTACGGATATGTTCATGGGGAAAATGTGCAAATGCTTAGTTAATGTGCAAATGTGAGAATGTGCAAATGTGAGAATGCTTGGAGAATGTGCGAATGTGAGAACGTGCGAATGATAAAAAGTTTTTGCAATTGCGCGTACAAAGGCGACAATTTGCACATTTGCACATTCTCACATTTGCACATTCTCACATTTACTAAGCAATTGCACATTAGCATAGCTAAAGTTTTTCAACATAGAACACAGCGTGTCCACCACGTTTGTCTTCTGGTGGTAGCTGCATATAGTTGCGGTAGAGGTCGGTTAGATAAGCCTCAGGGTTGGCAGGGCCGTTAAAGGAGATGCCTTCAAATTGAATACGTTGTGTAGGAAATATGCTGTCCGTTCGGTGCATTATGCCATAGCCATTGTTGTTGAGCGTGTTGGAGGTGTACTCTCCCTTGCGCTTCAACAAGCAAGCCACGTTCCACTGCAGCTTACACCATGCACGCTTCAGCCCGAAATAAAAGAATTCGGCAAACGAACGCCAAGAGTAATAATGCTGACTGCACAAGATTGCATTAGCACGACAATAGCCCTTAGTCACGCGCTTAATGAAGGCCTTTGAACAGGAAGGGTAGGGCATCATCGGAAAGATGTCAACGTATAGTCCCTTACCATAAGGACGTGTGAAGTCATCAGCATTTTCGACCAAGAAGGAATTTTTATCGCGCACCTTAAATATGGGTAAACGCACATTACGATCGGTGTCGGGCGTTTGAATGTACAAGTGTTCGGGCAGTTCTTGCTTTGCTACTTCTACAAAGCGAGGCAGGTCGTCGAGGCGCATAGCGATGTCAATATCGTCGTCCCAAGGAATAAATCCCCCATGACGCACCGCGCCCAATATAGTGCCACCGTCTAACCAATAGTCAATGTGGTGGCGCTGACAGAGCGCGTCAATCTCTTTTAATATATCCAACTGCTTGAGTTGCACCGCACGGCGATGATCCTCCATGTATTGTTTTAGGCTATCGGACATAACACTACTTAGTTAGCTTGTCGTTTAACGTCAATCACCTGTCCCGTATAGTCTGCCAACAAGCAATGCACCGTAGCATCGGCCACCACTTCTGAGCGCAACAACGTATCATCAGGTTCTACGCCAAAGTTTTTGACGCGCATAGGCGTCTTGGTGCGTTCGGGATTGATACAGTTCACACGAATGCCCACCGACTCCCACTCTTGCGACACGGCTTGCACAAAATTTACGATTGCCGCCTTCGTCGAAGAATAGATACTATAAAAAGCACGCCCACGCGTATAGCTGCTCGACGTGAAGAATATCAGCTGCCCTTGCGTTTGCTTCAAGTAGTTATAGGCTTCAATGGCCACATTCACCGTGCCCATATAGTTCGTTTGTACTGCAGCCTGAATGATGCCGTAGTCCATGGCGCAAAGTGGCTCTTTATTGAGTACACCCGCCGTATTGATTACATAGTCGATGTGGCCTTCTTTATCATACACCTCTTTGAGCGCACGCGCTACGTCTTTACGATTGCCCACATCTGTACCCGTGAGAGAACGTGAGAAACTATGCACGTGTGTACCTGCCTGACGCAACTCGTCGGCTACGTCCTTGCCGATGCCATACGAACCACCAAAGACGATGGCCACTTTGTCCTTTAGCTGCGACTTGTCTAACGATTCGGGAGCTACCGAACCGCGTAATTGGAAGAGTTTGTCTAACAAGAAGGTATCTTCCTTATATGTGAGCTTCATATTGCTCTCTTCGCCCGCTACTAAGTGGACAGGCACTTCGGGCATGTACTTCACTACTACGCCACAGTCGTCGGTCACCTTAAAGTTGGGGTCGTTAAGTGCTCGCTTGTAAGCCTCAGCGATTACGGAGAGGCGGAAGGCCTGAGGAGTCTGGCCGCGTTGCAAACGAGAGCGGTCGGGAATAGAAGCTATATGGTCGCCCTCTGCTTCGATAATGGTATCGACAGCAGGTACGGTCACGTCAATGGCTTCATACTGCTTCAAGGCTTCACACACATCGTCAATGATGCGCTGCGACACCAACGGACGCACAGCGTCGTGGAAGATTAAGTTGACCTCTTCACCGCCTTCGTAGGCATGAATGGCCGAAAGGCTTGAGTCGTAACGCTCTTTGCCGCCCTTCAGTATCTTTTTAACTTTTTTCCAACCATTACGCAACACAATATTCTCAACGTCTGATACGTAAACGGGATTGGATACAATCACGATTTCGTCAATGTGGGTATTGTGTTCAAATGTGTCGAGGGTATGTTCGATTACCATCTTGCCCGCCACCTTAAAGAACTGTTTGGGCGTGCTGAGTCCTAAACGGCTACCTACGCCGCCTGCTAAGACTATGGCTATATTGCGAATCATATTTATATAGGATGTGAATGAGAATTAATCAAAATAGAAGGAAGTGTTGCCATAAGCACAAATGGCGGGATAGAAGAAAGATCGCAAGGACTGTTTCAGCCCTCTGCTTTGCGGGTTCAATGCTTCACGTTGTTGCCAACACAGGTAACACAACTGTCCCCAGCGTAAGGGCGAGAGCATTGCCTTACTCATAGCATGAAGGCTGGAATGATAAGTCGCTGACGAATGCTCATATATATAGGTATAGAACATCTGCCAGGTAGTCAACTTGTGCATGTGCCAAAGGTCTTTCCACCCTACGAGATAGGGTTGCCACGTAGGGCGCTGTGGAGTTGTGCGTTGCTTATATTTCTTTTTTAACTGAGCAATAGCCGAGGCTGCGTGTGGCCGATGCCAATTCAGCGGTTCTGCCACATGAACTACGCCATTGCCTTGTAGATGTGCCACCAATAAGAACCACCAATCGTAATAGAAGTCCTCATTCCAACTCTCAGCACGCTCTATAAACGCTCGACGTACCAATAAGGAGTGGCCTGGAATTACGTTGTAAAAGAAGAGTGTAGCCAAATCGCCATTAGGACTCACTACTTGTTTGAGCGGTAAATTGTAGGCCGCATCACGATAGTAGTCGGTGTAACACACGTCGGCACAACCTATAGCCTCTACCTGTCGGCGAATTTTTGAGGAGAACCACACATCGTCTTGATCGCTTATGGCCACCACATCACCTGTGGCACGCAGCATAGCGGTGTGAAAGTTGCGATTAAAGCCCCAACGCTCTACATTTCGATGCAGTTTTATCAGGTCGGGGTGCTTTTGCTTATACACTTCAAGTATTGACCACGTATCGTCGCACGACTGATCGTCTTGCACGATTATTTCGTACAAGGGGTAGTCTTGGGCCAAGATGGAGTCCATCTGTTGACGCAAGAAATGCTCGCCGTTATAAGTGCACATAACGACCGAAACTTTCACATTTGGCTGTTGTTCTTTGCTCATAGCAAGCAAAATTACTAATTTTTGTGAGGAATGCTTCTATATTTGTGCTACATTTTCTAAAGTAGGAGGGATAGAACTGCCTTGTCGTGTTCCTCTCTGCATGAGTTCTCGCTCTATCATGTGCGTAATTGTATCATTCTTTAGCCCCCAACGTGGGGCGATTAATTGTCCTGCAGGCGATTGCGACACGAAGCGTTCTATCGCTATCGTGGGCGATAGGCGCTCTACGTAGTCAGCAATAAGCATCACATATTCTTCTAACTGAAGTACATGGAAGCGTTCTGGAGATGCCATATAGGCACTGCCCAATCTTGAACCTCGCAAGTACTGCAACTGATGTAACTTAATTACCTCTACCGACAGTTCATTCACTACGTCTGTTTGGCAAAGCATCGAATCGCGCGTTTCGCCAGGTAGTCCTATAATAAGGTGTGCACAGACAGGGAGACCTACTTCGTGTAGGCGCTCTATGGCTCGAATGGAACAAGCCGTGTCATGTCCGCGATTCATACGGAGCAACACTTCATCGTTGGTTGACTCTATGCCTAACTCTACCAGTACGAACGTGCGTTGTGATAATTGTTGCAACGTCTCCACCCACTCATCACTTATGCAGTCGGGGCGCGTGGCCAACACCAATCCCTCCATTTCCGGACTAATCAATGCAGCATCAAATAATGGTAACATTTCTTTGGGCGAGGCGTAAGTATTTGTGCCTGACTGAAAGTAGGCCAAATAACTACAAGGCTTATTCCCTTGCTTACGCTTAAAGAAATCTTTGCCACGCGCTACCTGTTCCTTTATATCTGCTGCCGAAGCGCTACAAGGCGGAACGAAGCTACAAGCATTGCAAAAGGCACAGCCGCCATGCGACAAATGCCCATCACGCACGGGGCAAGTGCAACCCGCGTCAATGGGCAACTTCTGCATTTTATGATTGAAATGCTTTTGCAGAAAGGCTACGTATGGTGTATACAATAAGGGTGTCATCACGTGCGAAATTACAAAATAACGAACGGAATACTTGGCATTTTATTTAAAAACTGCTACTTTTGCCCTTGTAACCCATAAAAATGTATAGCCTATTGAGAAGACATTACTTTAATTCTTAAAACATATCAAAGTAATGACACCTCTTTCAAAGCACACCGACGACGCGTTGGTACGCCTTTATATAGCTGGTCAAAACGAAGCTTTTGACGAGCTTTTGTTGCGTTATAAAGATAAGGTATTCGCTTATATCTCATTTCGCGTAAAGAACGCCGACATGGCCGACGACCTTTTCCAAGAAACCTTTGTCAGGGCTATAATGCAAATCCGCCAAGGACGCTATAACGAGCATGGACGTTTCTATGCTTGGATTCTCTGTATTGTACACAACTTACTTATTGACTTATTCCGTACTGAAAGCCGTTACACAACGGTATATAATGATGCCACAGACGGAGAATGGAACGACTCTTTCAATCTTTGCACCAATAGTTATGAGGAGAATGTGATTGATGAACAGTTGAAGGACGATGTCTGTCGCATTATGAACCTCCTACCCACCGAACAACGCAATATCGTTTACATGCGTTTTTATCAAAATATGAGTTATAAGGAGATAGCCGAAGAGACGGGCACAAACCTCAACACGGCTTTGGGCCGCATGCACTACGCTGTGCGTAATATGCGCAAAATGGCACAGTTACAACATATCTGGGTGGAATAGCAAAACTTAAATATTTTCATCCTCTTATACAATAAAGAGCGGGGTCGGTCGTTTATGATTTTGTAAACGATACATAAGTAGGTGTTCGAAATTAGTTTATATCAAAAGTGCTCTATTTGGGTGCAGTTTGTTTCTTGGCTCTCGATTGCATAGCGGGCTATGCGATCGAGAACCAAGGAACAAGATGCGCTGGGGAGAGGATTTTTGATATAAGCTAATTGGGAACATCTAAATATAAACTAATTTTGAAGACCTACTTACAACTGCCTATGCTCCATTCTACTACAACAACTTCCCAACCGTCTACAAAGTCGTTGCTCTACATCACCACCTTTGCTCGTGTGTACACGCCAGATGCCCATAACGAATCTTTGGCACGTAGTCTGGCACAAAAGTTTTCTAACGACACTAACGACGATTCTTACAAGCAGCTTTCTTGAACGAAAGATAGCTGTTGTACT
Organism: uncultured Prevotella sp.; assembly: GCA_900540885.1. Classification (GTDB taxonomy): domain Bacteria; phylum Bacteroidota; class Bacteroidia; order Bacteroidales; family Bacteroidaceae; genus Alloprevotella. The sequence continues at coordinate 116,691 of UQHJ01000001.1, read as the reverse complement.
CCTCTACAAAATCGACTCTGTAATAAAAAGTGTGGGTAAACTGAAAATTGGGGTGGCGGGGGTGTAAGCCGCAGTTTACAAACTCGCCCCCTCCCCCCCCAAAAAAAACAGATGCAGTTTCCCCACACGATTTGTTATAGGACCACAGCATCCTCTGCAGCGTAAAATACCGGTACAACGTAGTAAAAACCTTACGCGTTTTTACCCCTGGTAATTTTTGTTTCATGTTTCATTTTCTGTGCTGAAAGCGTTGGTTATCAATACGTGGTGGAATGAAACATAACGAGTGAATGTTTCATTTTTAGTTTCAATGTTTCATCTTTATATTGACCAATGAAAAAGTAAAAACCCAATGGGAGAAAAACAAAAACACTGTGGGAGCGATTTAAAAACACAATGGGAGAGAAACAAAAACACAATGGGAGCGTGAAAGCGCTCCCATTGTGTTTTGTATTTTCAAAAATGAAACATCGCTGAAACATAGAATGCCAATGTTTCATATTTTAAAATCCTTGATTATCAACTCTTTGTGAGTAAAAAGTGAAAGATGAAAGATAAAAAAGGTTTTTTGTTACGTATAAGAAAAATAGGGGATTGTACCGGTATTTTACTTCTTAATGCAAGCATCTAACAATGTTTCAATCGCTTCGCGGTCCATGTGTTGACCGATGAAAACGAGTTTCTGCATACGATCACCATATTTATCGTCCCAATCTTTAAAGGCGGCTGGGTTTTGTTGCTTGAATTGCTCCAACTCATCGGCAGGCATCGTGGCATACCATTGCCCTGCTTGGCTCAGAGAAACTTGCTTACCTGCTTGCTCAAACACATAACACATATCGGGTTCTGTGGCAAAGTAGCAAAGTCCTTTGCAGCGAATAACGCTGCTGGGCCAAAGGCGCGCTACCAATTGGTCGAACTCTGTCATATCGAACGGTTCTCGACGCTTGTAGACGAAGGTGCTAATACCGTATTCTAAGGCTTCACCCTCTTCCTCATTCTCAAGACCGTGGTGGTGATGACAGTGACAGTGGTCATGATCATGGTGGTGATGTTCGTGTTCATCGTTTTCCTCTTCTTCATGATCATGGGCGTGGTGATGATGGTGTTCGTGCTCTTCTTTCTCCTCTTCGTCGCCTTCAACAGCGGCAATCCACTTAGCTGAAGTAGCTACCTGCTCAAAGTCAAAGCTATTACTATTGACCAACTTGTCGAGGTCAACATCGCAGTAGTCGCACGTAATGATTTCGGCTTTAGGCTGAATTTCGCGAATAATAGCTTTGATGCGTCCTAACTCTTCCGCGCTAACTTCGGAAGACTTGTTGAGCAAAATCGTGTTGCAAAACTCGATTTGCTGAATTACGAGACTTGCGAGGTCGTCCTCCTTCATGTCCTTCTTGTAAAGGTCGTGGCCTTCAGAGAACTCATCACGCAAGCGGAGAGCATCGACTACAGTCACTACAGAGTCAAGTCGGGCAATGCCTTTTGTAGCCAGGTTAGGGTACATTTGGGGATAAACGCTAATCGTTTGTGCGATAGGAGCCGGTTCGCAGATGCCGCTGGCTTCAATGACGATGTAGTCAAAGCGTTGTTCGCTAACGATGTCGCTCAACTGCTGAACGAGATCCATCTTCAATGTGCAACAAATGCAACCATTCTGTAGGGGGACAAGGCTATCGTCGCCTTCGCCTACAATGCCACCTTTGGCTATGAGGTTGGCATCAATGTTTACTTCGCCTATGTCGTTAACGATAACGGCAAATTTAATGCCTTGCTTATTCTGTAAAATGCGATTTAATAAAGTAGTTTTGCCGCTTCCTAAATAACCAGTGAGCAGCAGTACTGGTGTAACAGATTGTGTCATATTATTGTGTATCTTCTAAACTCATTAAATTAATCCGAAATGTTGCAATAAGGCTTTGCCAGCAAAGAACAACATAGGCATGAGTAATGAAGGAAGTAGATTGATCGTTTTACAATCTTTAATGTGAAGCACACCCAAACCTGAGGCTGCAATCAATATGCCACCGACTAGTGAAACTTCTGCAATAAGTTCGGTAGAGATAAAAGAGCGTGACAATAAGGCAATACCATAAATAGCGCTCATCCATACAAAAACGGCGATAGACGTAATCGCTACACCAAATCCATAAGATGAGGCGACTACCACCATTGTGACGAGGTTGAGTGTGGCAGCTGTCATTAAATAAGTATTGTCATTATAGAGCGCGCTCATGACGGGGCCCATCATGGCCAACGTACCCACACAGCAGAGTAAGATGCTCGTTGTGATGCCCTCAGAAAGGTTACTCGTTGAGATGCGTTGCGTAGCACGTTCCATACGTTGATCCATTTTTAATACCGTACCTAACAACCCACCTATTGAGAGGCAGAAGATAAAGAGAGCAGGGTATTGCGTCTTTTGCATACTATCAATGGCTACGTTCATACCTAAGGCTAAGGCACAAAGTCCCATAGCGGTATTCAGTACATTGATATATTTCTCGCTGATGCCACGTTTAAATAATGCCCCAATGGCACTACCTACGAGAACGGCTATAGCATTAATGATAATAGCGTACATAAAGAATTTGATGTTGTTTGAATGTCCTTTTATAATTTTGTTGCAAAGTTAACGCGAATGCTTATAATAACCAAATAATGATTTAAGAGATAAACAGCAATTTGTCGAATAGAACAAGAATAAAAATTAATGAAATAATTAATGTTCAATTAATGATAATTAATGTTCAAAACAATGCGCGAAGCGCGCCCAAACTTAAACGTTAACTATTTATGTTATGCGCTTCGCGCTTTGTTTTGAACATTAATTATCATTAATTGAACATTAATTATTTCATTAATTTTTGTTCTTGTTCTATTCGACAAATTGCTGTTTGTCGATCTCCTGCTTCATTCAAATTTCTCGTTAAATTTCAAAAACTAAAACATTTTGCGTACACCCTATGAATATAATGTTTAAATTTGTCGGCAAATTAAACTATAATACAACTGAAAGTATGGAAAATATAGATTGGGCAAACCTAAAGTTTGGGTATATGCCAACCGACTATAACGTGCGTTGCTATTATCGTAATGGCAAGTGGGGAGAAATAGAAGTATCTTCATCAGATGTTATCAACATACACATGGCAGCTACAGCCCTTCATTACGGACAAGAAGCCTTTGAAGGTATGAAAGCCTTCCGTTGCCCTGACGGTAAAATCCGTGCATTCCGTATTAAGGACAATGCTGAACGTTTGCAAAGCACTTGCCGTGGCATCTTGATGCCCGAACTTCCTACCGAACTCTTTGAAGAAATGGTAAAGAAGGTTGTGAAACTTAACGAACGTTTCGTTCCTCCTTACGAAAGTGGAGCTTCCCTCTACATTCGTCCGTTGCTTATCGGTACTGGCGCACAAGTAGGCGTTCACCCTGCTAATGAATACCTCTTTATGATATTCGTTTCGCCCGTAGGTCCTTACTTCAAGGGCGGTTTCGCTACTAACGACTACGTTATCATTCGTGAGTACGATCGTGCAGCACCCTTAGGTACAGGTCGTTATAAAGTTGGCGGTAACTATGCAGCCAGCCTCGCTGCCAATAAAATGGCACATGACGCAGGTTATGCTTCAGAGTTCTATTTGGATGCAAAGGAGAAGAAGTACATTGACGAATGTGGTGCTGCCAATTTCTTTGGTATCAAAGAAGGTAAGTATATCACCCCCAAGTCATCATCTATCCTCCCTTCTATTACCAATCGCAGTTTGCAGCAGTTAGCAAAGGATTTAGGCATGGAAGTAGAAGTACGTCCTATTCCCGAAGAAGAACTTTCTACCTTCGAAGAAGCAGGAGCGTGTGGTACAGCAGCCGTTATCAGCCCTATTCGCAAGATTGACGACCTTGAAAATCATAAGAGTTACGTCATCTCAAAGGACGGAAAACCTGGGCCTTGGAGTGAAAAACTTTATACCCACCTTCGTGCCATTCAGTATGGTACAGAACCTGATGTTCATGGTTGGACAACAGTGATTGAATAATAAAGTTTGGTAAACAATCTGTAATAGAATGTGCAGATGTGAGAAAAGTGCCTTTTGACAATTTGATTGCATCTGCACATTCCTTATATATTAGGCATAAGACATGAAAAAGTTATCTCATTTATTGCTTGTTATTATGGTGCTTTCTTCGTTCAGCACCTTCGTGGCTTGCAATAGCGATAAGAAGAAATTAGAAGATAAAGAGCGTGAACTGAGCGAATTACGCCAATTGGCTGAACTCGATAAGAAGGAAATGGAAAACCAATATGCTGAGTTTGCCAGCCAATACGGAGAATTGAAAAAAGGCGTGAAAGACGACTCACTTGTCAATCGCTTAAATCAAGAGCAAGCCCGTGCAGAGGCTTTGCTCAAAGAGTTGCAAAATACCAAGGCCAGTAGCTCGGCTGAAATCTTGCGCTTAAAGCGTGAATTGGCCACGGTACGTGCCGTATTGCGTGACTACATTCGCCAAGTTGACTCTTTACAGCAAATGAATCACGCACTGATAGGTGAACGCGACTTAGCACGTGCTGATGCAGAACGTGTGCGTCAAGAAAACTCCAACATTCAGGCCGAGAACTCTCACCTCAATGAACGAGTAGCCATTGCTGCGCAACTCAATGCAACGGGCGTTTCAGTTGCTCCGCTGAAGAAGAATGGTAAGAATGCCAAGAAGAGTAAGGACATCGCTCGCTTTGCCGTATCGTTCACCATTACGCGCAACGTAACAGCAGCGGCTGGTAATCGTACTATCTATGTACGTTTGCTCAAACCCGGTCAGCAAGTGGTTAATCAGTCGGGTAGTTTCCATTACGAAAATAAAACAATCGGTTATTCTGCTGCTAAGACAATAGAATATACTGGTCAGGAAGCTCACGCTACTGTCTATGTGCCAGTAAGCGAGTTCTTAGGGGGAGGTACCTATTCCGCTTACATCTTTGCCGACGGACAAATGATAGGTTCGGGTAGTGTAGCGCTGGGAAAATAAAGTTAAAAGGCTTAACGAAAATAGATTCGTTAAGCCTTTTATCGTTATGGGCGTAAAAAGGCTCTGCAATGATTCGTGTAGAAACAATATCAACTGCAATTTATCGACTTTATCCACATGATGCGTTGCTATAGAACTCAAACTTTGGAGCTCTTTTCTCTCCTTCAAGTGCTTATGATAATTTTTAGGTGTACAAAGCCGATAAAAGCCAAAAAAAAATGAGTAAAATATCGGCCATTGTTTTTTTAAGTATTATCTTTGCCCCGTAATAAAAGACCGTATGCAAAGCGTATGTGGCAATTTAATTGAAATTCAATAACTATAATTTCTACAAACAATTAATTTTTTACAACAATGGCAACTACAAATGCTAGCGCACCCAAGGGTGCACCCAAACAACAATCAAAGGGCTTTACCGGCATCAAGTCAGGTTTCGCCGTAATCATCGTATGTTTCTTCATTGCTTTGGCACTCTACCTCTTCGGTGCTGGTTCACTCAGCAACTTCAAGGGTACAGAAGGTGACCCCGCAATGTTCTCATTCCTTTCTGATAACACATACGAACCTGCAGGTATTATCGGTACAGTCTACAAAGGTGGTTTCGTTGTACCTATCATCTGGACTTTGCTCGTAACCGTAGTAGCTTTGGCTATCGAACGCTTCTTCGCTATCCGCAATGCTTACGGCCGTACAAGCTTGACTAAGTTCGTTGCCGATATCAAGGTAGCTCTCCGTCAGAACGACCTCGTTAAGGCTCAGCAACTTTGCGACAAGCAACGTGGTTCTGTAGCAAACGTTGTAGGCGCTACACTCCGCAAGTACAAGGAAATGGAAGAAAACACTGTTCTTACTAAGGAACAGAAGGTGCTTTCAATCCAGAAGGAGTTGGAAGAAGCTACCGCTCTTGAAATGCCTATGATGCAAGAAAACCTTCCTATCATCGGTACTATCGTAACACTCGGTACTTTGATGGGTCTGTTCGGTACTGTATTGGGTATGATCAAGTCATTCTCTGCAATGGGTGCAGGTGAAGGTGGTGCTGACTCTTCAGCACTTTCAGTAGGTATCTCTGAGGCACTTGTTAATACTGCCTCTGGTATCGCAACTGGTGCGCTCGCCGTTATTACTTACAACTACTACACTAACAAGATCGACCGCTTGACTTTCAGCCTCGACGAAGTTGGTTTCACTATCGTAGAAACTTTCTCAGCAACTCACTAATCGCATAAAAAGGTATTTAAGACATGGGACGTTTTAAAATCAAAAAACAAGATACGTTCATAGACATGACGCCTATGAGCGATGTCATGGTCCTGCTGCTTACCTTCTTTATGTTGACTGCAACTTTCGTTAAGGAAGAACCGATTAAGGTGGTAACACCTGGATCTGTTTCTGAAATCAAGATTCCTTCTACCAACTTGCTCACTATCTTCGTAGAGAAGAATGGCAAGGTGTTCATGACAATGGACTCTCCCGAAGGCCTTACTAAACTCGCTGATGCGATGAACGAGGCTGGTAAGTTGAGCCTTACGCCACAGGAAGTGAAGGAATTTGCACAGGCTCCTACATTCGGTACACCGCTCAACACCATTCATGGTTGGTTGGCCAGTGGCGACAACAAGAATGAATTGCTCACTAAGAGCAAAGAAGCTGGTATTCCTTGCGACAGCGTAAACAATGAGCTGAAGACCTGGGTAAGCACAGCCCGTGAGGCGTGTGGCGAGAATATGCGTATTGCAATTAAGGCTGATAAGTCTACTTCCTACGCTGTAATTAAAAGAGTTATGGATTCTCTACGTGAGATTGAGGAAAATCGTTACAACTTGATTACCTCACTCAAGGGCGTAGAAAACTAAAATTTGAATGTTATGGCAAAATTAGGTGGAAGTAAACAAAAGAAGATGAACTCGCGCGTGGACTTCACGCCGATGGTGGATATGATCATGTTGCTCGTGACATTCTTCATGCTTTGTACGACTCTTCTCAAACCGCAGACTATGGAAATCTCTATGCCTTCGGATAAGGAAGACATCAAAGAAGAAAATCAGAGTCAGGTAGCTGCTTCTAAGGCTATCACTATCCTCATCGATGAGAATAACACGCTCTACTACTTCAAGGGTAAACCTGATGGTGGTACCGACATTCCCGACGAAGGTAAATTGTTCGCAACTACGTATGGTAAGAATGGCCTCCGCAAGGTGCTCCTCGAGAGCAATCCTCAGGCTGTAAAGGCTGTACAAGCATTGAAGGACAAGTACGCTCGTATGGCGACCTCTAATGTACAACAGGAGCAAAAGCAGAAAGCACAGTATAAGGAAGAGCTAAACAAGATTAAGAACGCTGAATACACGCCAAGTGTAATCATTAAGGCTTCTGACAAGGCAACTTATGACAACCTTATTCAGGTGCTCGACGAAATGCAGATTTGCAGCATTGGTCGTTACGTAATTGATAAGTTTGCAGACGGTGACAGACTCAAGATTGAGGCTCTCAAGAACGGCACTGCGCAGTAATAACAATAAGCTAAGTATAACAATATGTCTAAAATAGATTTAGCATCAAAACAATGGTGTGACTTGGTCTTCGAAGGACGTAACAAGGAGTACGGAGCTTATCGTAACCGCGCCAATAAAGGCAAGTTTCAACTCCGTGCAATCATCATTGTACTCATTGTCATTGTAGCAGTTGCTGCTATTCTGTTGGCTAAGTCAGCAGTAGAGCAAGCATTGGCAAGTGGCAAAGATATGGCTTCTGAAGAGGTTACCGAACTTCAAGAATTGAAGAAGGACGAACCTAAGAAGGAACAACCTAAAAAGAAAGAACCCGAACTCGAATACGAAAAGCCTGTTGAAAAGGTTAACGTAAAGTCTTCTATTCAGTTCACTGTTCCTAAGATCGTTGAAGACGACAAGGTAGATCATTCTAAGGAACTCAAGACTCAGGATGAAGTTACCAAGAATAAGTTCGCTATCGCTGCTCAAGACTACACCAACCCTAATGGTGATAACAGCGGTATCAACATTGACGACTTGAAGGAGAACCAGCGTGCTGGTGGTACGACAGTTCCTCCCAAAGAACCTGAAGTAGTAGATAATGCTATCGTAGAAGTTCCTGCTACTTATCCTGGTGGTGAGGCTGCTTTGCTTCAGTTCGTAAGCAAGAACCTCGTTTACCCCGCTATCGCTCAGGATCAAGAATTGCAGGGTACTGTAGTACTTCGTTTCAAGGTAGACGTTGATGGTTCTGTAAGCGCTGTTAAGGTTGAGAAGTCACTTTCTAAGGAATGCGACCAAGCAGCCGCAGCCGTAGTACGTAAGCTTCACCGCTTCGTACCTGCTAAGCAGCAAGGTCACCCCGTTCCTGTATGGTTCCGTCTCCCGATCCGTTTCCGTATTCAGTAATACACTTGAATTCGTATTATAATGTATAAGTGCAGCTAACGCAAAAGTGTTAGCTGCACTTTTTTTGTGGCGCATGGTGTGTCAAAGATTTCTATAAACTAAAGTTCGGATTTAGATAATTTGTAGTTCACACACACGAATCTGAAACAGTCAACGCACGGTGCGTTGCAGAAATATTTTTTTTAGATGTTTTCTTGTAATGATTTATAATGCTGATAATCAAATGTTTATATGCTGTCTTGCGGATTTTCTTGAAAATATTTTTCAAAAAAAGTAGGAAAATGTTTGGTGCTTATGAAATTTGTTGTACCTTTGCACTCGCAAACGAGAAACAAAGACACTCGCAAGCTAAAGCATGGCGCGATAGCTCAGATGGTTAGAGCGCATGATTCATAATCATGAGGTCGACAGTTCAATCCTGTCTCGCGCTACTAAAGCAGTTGCAACGAAAGTTGTGACTGCTTTTTTTATTGGCTTAATTGTGTTATGTTTTTGTATATTTTTGAAAACTGCAATTGGGCCTTTCTTCTTTACCTCTTCCGTGACCAGAGAAGGGAAATAAGTAACACTTACTGTTTGAGCTTTCTGCTGTTTGTCAGTTAGAAGCGCAGCAAGTAAAGGGTATCTGTTCTCCCTCATCGGTCGGGGAGGGGGTAGAGGAGAGGCCCATTTGCAGTTTACTTGTTCTACTTCACACGTAAAATATCCGTTAGGCGCGAAAAAAGTTGTATTTTTGCACAGATTAAACCAATAAAGCAAGGAGCCATGCGCTCAAGTTTGCTTTGTTCATAACAATGACACTCATTAAAAAGCTTGATATATATATATTAAAGAAGTTCCTGCTGATATTTGCCGGAGCCTTTTTTGTCGTGCTCTTCGTCTTCATGATGCAGTTTACATGGAAGTATGTAGACGACTTAATTGGTAAAGGACTTACGTTCGACGTGTTAGCTAAGTTCTATTGGTATATGGCTATCACCTTAGTGCGTGACTCTTTACCCCTCTCGGTGTTATTGGCTTCCTTGATTACCTTTGGTAACTTGGGAGAGTCGTTCGAGCTTTTAGCAATAAAGGCAGCAGGTATTCCGCTTATCCGTGTGATGCGCCCCTTAGCAATCTTTGCCTTGCTGATGTCAGGAGCCTCTTTCTACTTTCAGAATGTAGCTTCGCCCAATGCGCAGATGGAACTGAAGACCATGATCTTCAGTATGCGCCAACAGTCGCCTGCGGTGGAGATACCTGAAGGCGTGTTCTATAATGGTGTGCCTAATATCAATATATTCGTTCAGCGTAAGAATATTGAGACAGGCATGCTCTATCAAACCATTATTTATAAGACCGATCAAGGCTTTGACCGTGCTCAGATCGTTTTGGCCGACTCAGCACGTTTGGAGATAACTAAAGACAAAAAGCACCTTCGTCTTGAACTTTGGGACGGTGAGCAGTTTGAGAGTCTGCAGTCGGCAGGTAGTGCACAAGCCATGATGCAAAATGGAGCACACGAACCCTTTGATCGCGAAACGTTCATCTTTAAGACGTTGCTTATCGACTTTGATAGCAACTTCAATATGATGGATAAGAGTTTGCTCTCAGGTATGGCCTCATCGAAGAATATGCGCCAGATAGAGCAGAGTGTTGACTCTATGAATCGCAATCTCGACTCGCTTGGTAGACAGTATTACAAAGATGCACAACTTACTTACTATCGTCGCCCTAAAATAAGTAAGAACGATTCGTTGCAGATGATGCGTCTGTTGCAGGCGCGTGTAGCAACAAAAGCTGTCAACTTTGATACGCTTACATCGCGCGTGGGGGCTGACAGGATGCAGTTGGCACGCCAACAAGCGCTAACCACAGTCCAGTCCGCTACGGCAGACTTAGATTGGAAAAGCGTTAATACGAAAGACGAAATGAAAGACATACGCTCACACTGGGTAGAGTGGCATAACAAGATAACTTACTCATTGGCTTGTTTACTCTTCTTCTTCGTGGGTGCCCCCTTAGGAGCGATTATTCGTAAGGGCGGTTTGGGTATGCCGACAGTTATTTCGGTGGCTATCTTTATTGTATGGTACTTAGTCTATACATGGGGTATGAAAATGGCGCGTGAAGGCAATGTAAACATGATGTTTGGCATGTGGTTTAGCTCTATTGTGATTGCTCCCTTTGGCGTGTTCTTTACCTATAAGGCCAACAAAGACTCCGTGGTATTCAATATTGATGCTTATCGCCACTTCTTCAATCGTTTGTTGGGACTCCCGGCAAAGCGTCATATATTCCGTAAAGAAGTGATTATTGATGATCCACGATTGGACGTGCTTCCTTCTGAAATAGAAGCCCTCAAACAAGACTGCTTACAGTATAATAAACGGAAAAACCTCTATCGCGCTCCGAACTACATCAACATATTCTTCCGTTATCAAGAAGACACCGAAGTAGCGCGACTCAGTGATCGTATGGAAGCTATTGTTGAGGAACTCTCCAATAGTAAAGACCGCCAAGTATTGGCCGAACTCAACAACTTGCCTATTCTCTTCACACAAGCACACACCTCACCTTTCCATAAACGTTGGCTTAATGTCATGGCAGGCGTGGTATTCCCCTTAGGCCTTGTGTTGTGGTTACGTATATGGCGCTTCCGCTTACGTCTCTTCCGCGATATGCGTGTCATCGTTCGCACATGCGACCGCTTACAGGCCGTATTGAATGGTACGTTCACGGCTGATGAAGGCGATGACGATGCTGTGGTATCGTCGGTAAGAGATCAGACTCCTACTTCGCAGCGTCGAAAGAAAGCTTTGCTTTGGACGAAGCGTGTCGTTTTAGCTCTTGTTATCATCGCTGCTTTGTCGGCTGGTGGTTACTATGGTTGGCAAGCTTGGAAGCATCATCAGCGTACAAAGGGTGAAGAAAAGATTGAAAAAAACGAAAAAGACGCTCCAAATTCGTCAAATGCACCACAGAATGTTGATGACAGTGGAAAGGATTTACTACCTTTGCCCGAAGAAGGCACTCGCCAACTGAAATTCCCCCAACAGGCCCCCGAATAGATTATTAACAAAGCTATTTGCATATACAAATATATGAGTTCATTTAAGCTCGCCTCCGTAGAAGAGGCTATTGATGATTTTAAAAAAGGTAAGTTCGTTATTGTAGTAGACGATGAAGATCGCGAAAATGAAGGCGACCTCATTCTTGCTGCAGAATTAGCCACTCCTGAACACGTTAACTTCATGTTACGCAACGGCCGTGGTGTGCTTTGCGCTCCTATTACAATCGAACGTTGCAATCAACTTGGATTGGAACATCAAGTGCAGACTAACACCAGCATGTTGGGCACTCCGTTCACCGTAACGGTCGACCTTCTTGAAGGTTGCACTACGGGCGTAAGTTGTCACGACCGTGCGGCTACGATTCGTGCATTGGCCAATCCCGATAGCCGCCCCGAAAGTTTCGGTCGCCCTGGTCACATCAATCCGCTCTATGCACAAGATCGTGGCGTTTTGGCGCGTGCAGGACACACCGAAGCAGCCGTTGACTTGGCTCGTTTGGCAGGTATGCAACCCGCTGCTTGCTTAATCGAGATATTAAACGAAGACGGCACGATGGCGCGTATGCCCCAGTTACAAGAATTTGCTCAGCGCGAAGGATTACATATCATCACGATTAAGGACCTCATTGCTTATCGTCTCAAGACGGAGTGTTTGGTAGAGCAAGGAGAAGAAGTAGACATGCCTACAGAGTATGGACACTTCCGTTTGATACCTTTCCGTCAAAAGAGCAATGGACTGGAACACATCGCCCTTATCAAGGGAGAGTGGAAAGCGGACGAACCCGTCTTGGTGCGCGTTCACTCTTCATGTATGACAGGCGATATCTTCGGTTCTGAACGTTGCGATTGTGGCGAACAGCTTCACAAAGCTATGCGCATGATTGACGAGCAAGGCAAGGGGGTTGTACTTTATTTGAATCAAGAAGGACGTGGTATCGGTCTTATGGCCAAGATAGCTGCTTACAAGTTGCAAGAAGAAGGCTATGACACGGTTGATGCCAACGTACATTTAGGTTACGACCCCGACGAGCGCGACTATGGCGTGGGCGCACAGATATTGGGTATGTTAGGTGTGCACAAGATGCGCTTGCTCACCAATAATCCCGTAAAGCGTGTAGGCCTCGAAGCTTACGGCTTAGAGATTACCGAAAACGTTCCCATCGAAATCACGCCAAACAAATACAACAAGCGATACCTTGAAACCAAAAAGGTGCGCATGGGACATACTTTGCATTTGTAATTTAAATTGAAACGATTATGTCAGAATATAACAACTTCTATGGTTACGACCTCAATGTTGCAGAGCAAACAGGTAAAGCGAACACTACGTTGGCTTTCTCAAGCGTTGTGAACAAGGTGTACGTCTGGATGACCATGGCCTTGGTGCTGACAGGCTTAACAGCTTACTACGTGGCTGGTAATGAAAGTCTGCTATACTCTATCATAGGCAGTCGCGCTGTACTTTTGGGCATGCTCATCGGTGAGATAGCTTTGGTCTGGATACTTTCGGCCAACATCATGCGTATGTCATTCCCCGTGGCTGGTATCATGTTCGGGCTTTACTCTATACTGAATGGTGCCACTTTGTCGGTCATTCTATTGGCTTACACCATGGAGAGCGTGGCTACTACCTTCTTTGTTACGGCTGGCACGTTTGGTGCAATGTCATTGGTAGGAGCTTTCATTAAAAAAGACCTCTCAGGCATGGGACGTTTCTTGATGATGGCATTGATAGGCCTCGTCTTAGGCACGATTGTCAACATCTTCGTAGCGAACACCACTTTTAGTTGGGTGCTTACCTATGTGGGTATCATTCTCTTCTGTGGCCTTACGGCATACGATACGCAGAAGATGAAAGATATACTCCGTGCGTCAGCCAACTTAGGCGATCAAAATCTATTGAAGATTGCTCTTATGTGTAGCTTATCGCTCTATCTTGACTTTGTCAACCTCTTCCTTTACTTGCTTCGCATTTTCGGCAACCGCCGCAGTTAATATAATAAGGTGATAAGAGAATCATTCCTCCACGAAATGCTTCTCTTATCACCTTTTTGCTTATTCGAAACAATTATAACAGTTGAATCAGTTAGGTAATTGTATATATTACCCTAACGTAAAACCTTTAAATACATGCTTTCAACACTTGTAAACCGTTTGGCTCCTTCAGCCACGCTTGCCATGTCGCAAAAGAGTGCAGAACTCAAGGCGCAAGGCGTTGACATTATCAACCTTTCAGTAGGTGAACCCGACTTTAATACTCCTGACCATATAAAAGAGGCTGCAAAGAAGGCCGTCGACGAAAACTATTCTCGTTATTCTCCCGTAGCAGGTTATCCTGCTTTGCGCAAGGCTATCTGCAATAAGTTGCAGAACGAAAACGGCTTGACTTATGCGCCCGAGCAAATCGTCGTGTCAAATGGTGCCAAGCAGTGTGTTTGTAATGCCGTTATGGCGCTCGTTTCACCGGGCGAAGAGGTGATTATCCCCGCTCCTTATTGGGTAAGCTACCCACAAATGGTGCTCATGGCTGATGGTAAGCCCGTCTTTGTAGAAGCTAAGATTGAACAAGATTTCAAAATTACACCCGCTCAGCTTGAGGCTGCCATTACGCCTAAGACACGTGCTATCATTCTTTGCTCTCCCAGCAACCCTACGGGATCGGTCTATAGCAAAGCTGAATTAGAAGCTTTGGCTGAAGTATTGCGCAAGCACGAGGGCGTTTACATCATCAGCGATGAGATTTACGAACACATCAACTACGTAGGTGAACACGCTTCTATTGCTGCTTGTGAGGGCATGAAAGAGCGTACGATTGTCATCAATGGCGTGTCAAAAGCTTATGCTATGACAGGTTGGCGTATTGGTTTCTTAGCAGCTCCGCTCGAAATTGCAAAGGCTTGTAGCAAGTTGCAGGGACAGTATACCAGCGGTCCTTGCTCTGTAAGTCAAGTAGCCGCTACTGAGGCTTTCGCAGGTCCGCAAGAGTGCGTAGAAGAAATGCGTCAAGCTTTCGAGCGTCGTAAGAATTTGATTGTGAAGTTGGCCAAGGAAGTGCCGGGCTTTGAAGTAAACGATCCTCATGGTGCTTTCTACCTCTTCCCCAAGTGCAGCTATTACTTTGGTAAGACAGACGGTGAACGTGTCATTAAGGATTCTATGGACTTTGCCATTTATCTCCTCGAAGTAGGTCATGTAGCCACAGTCGGTGGTGCCGCCTTTGGTTCGCCCGAATGTTTCCGCATGAGCTATGCCACGAGTGACGAAAACATTGTTGAAGCTCTTCGCCGTATCAAGGAAGCTTGCAGCAAGTTGAAGTAATATAAACTGCAAATTAGCCTCTCCCCCTAAGCCCCTCCCCGAATAGGGAGGAACTTAGGGGGAGAGGCTTTAATGTATTAACGCGAGTTTGGGATAAGGATTGCGTTATAAACTAATTTTGAAGAGTTTGAAGGGCTGCTTAAGGTATATACAGGTTGCTAACGTGTATTTCGTACATTAACAGTGGTGTTTTATACAAGCTGCGGTGTAAGCTTTTTTAATCGAGTAAAACGTTCATATCTTTGCCGCGTAAAAAAACAGCAAGGACAAGAAAAACAGCGAAAAACGTTAAACGCCATCTTTCACGTTGGCATAAAGTAAATATTACAAGCTATGAAAACAATTTCAAAAGAATTAGAGCAAGAACTCCGTGACGACCTCTACAGTTTGCTTAATAATAAGAATGTAATGATGGTTTTACAATCAGAAGAACGTAAGAAGCAAATAGTAGAAGATTGTATTAAAGACCTTAGGATGTTGCCTGACAGCTCTCTCGATCCCGAATACTGGTTGTCAGACAGGAATATTGGACATATACCATTAGCGGATCTTATCTTGAATTTTTTAACCGAAGAGGAGATGCAAACATGGGAATATGGCTATGTTAGTAGATATGTTGTGCCGCATGAGCAAACGTATGCCCAAGCACTTCAGGAGGTAAAGAATGGTAAGAAAAAGACACATTGGATGTGGTGGATATTTCCACAAATGAAAGGGCTGGGTAAGTCAGAACGGTCGCGGTTCTATGGTATCCTTAACAGGAAACAAGCAAAATTATTTCTTGAACATCCCATCTTAGGAAAGAATCTCTGCGAAATAACACAGGCTGTTCTTGATAGTGACAAAAGCCCTTATGAAATATTTGGAGCTGATGTCATAAAATTCCGCTCATGTATGTTGTTGTTTGCCTCATTGGAAGGAGCACCTGCTGTATTCAAGCGGGTTCTCAACCGAAATCGTTGGAAGTGACATATTCTCCCCACCTCGTGTTACATTTTTCGTTAATGTTCATTCATGCTCTCTTCGACAATTTGCAGTTTATACCTCATTCATATTCCCCATTTCAGAGATTATTTGTACTTTTGCTTCGCAAAAATGAGTCAAAGGGTGAGGCTCTGTAAAAAATCACTCATACCAATTATTATTAATAACAAAATGGACGACTATCACGCGGAAACCAACGATTGAAGCCGATCCGAAACAGGCTGTGCAAAAGGCTCATGTTAGCTGCGTACCCCTTTTTCGTATCGGAGGATACGTTGTGCGCATGTTACATGATTACCCGCATCACTTTGTAAACAACCTGTTTTTATGCGTACTTACTGGAATTACAACAAAACGCTACAAACCATTGACGAATGGGCACCCGACTGCTGGGTGCAGGTTACGTGTTCTACACCCGAGGACGAGGACTTCTTAATTAACGAACTCAAAATCCCTGATTACTTCTTAGACGACATCCGAGATAAAGACGAACGTTCACGTTATGAATATGACGAAGGGTGGTCGCTCATCATCTTGCGTATACCCTATGTGAAAGAGGTCGCTTCACGCACACCCCATACTACCATTCCAATGGGCATTATATTAAATAAAGGCGTATGTGTGACCGTGTGTAACTACGAGACGAATATGATGATAGACTTCGTTTCGTACCAACAAAAGCGCAATCAAGGATTTACCGACTCCGTAGACTTGGTGTTCCGCCTCTTCCTCTCCTCAGCGGTATGGTACTTGAAGCGATTGAAGCAAATCAATGTGTTGCTTGAAGAGGCTAAACGTAACCTTGATAGACAAATTGATAATGAAGACCTCGTTGGACTCTCACGTCTACAAGATAGTTTGACCTACTTTATCACTTCTATTCGTGGTAACGAAACGCTGCTATCGAAGTTGAAGTTTAAACTCCCAGTCGACGAACTCGATGCTGACCTCATTGAGGACGTAACGATTGAGATGAACCAGGCACGCGAGACGACCAACATCTACACCAATATTCTTGACTCTACCATGGAGACCTACGCCAGCATTATTAATAACAATATGGCGGGCGTGATGAAACAGATGACCTCCGTCTCCATTATCTTGATGTTCCCCACGTTGATAGCCAGTATATTTGGTATGAACTTGGTAAGTGGTATGGAAACCGTGTGGTGGGGTTTCCCCGTGGTAATCATCGCTTCGATAGTCGTAACAGGCATATTTTATGGCCTTTTCCGCTGGAAAGCTTGGATTTAATTCCTTTTGAACAAAGATTTTAAAGCAAAACCTTTGCAGAACAAAATAAAATAACTTTATTTGCATAAATAAATAGTGCAACGGCCACGACTTTGTGTTGGTGCTAAATGCTTATAGCCCTTACACAAAGTCGTGCATACGTTTCACACCAATCCTATAACTTATTTAATAAATAATAGCGCGCTTTCACGACTGCGCTATTAGCGAACTGATCCTATCCTAATTATTATGGACGAAATCAAGAACACTGCTGAAGTGGAAGAACAAAAGGTAGTAACACCTGAAAGCACTTCGGCTGAGAACACTACTGAAGAGGCTATTCAGACTGCCACTTCAAACGAAACAACAGAAACCACTACTGCTGCTGAAAAGCCCGCTGAACCTAAGACAAAGGCTGAGGTGATTGAAGTGTTGAAGCAGATTGTATATAATGGTGGTAACGTAGAGCGAACTGAACTTGACCACCTTAAAATGCTCTACTATCGCTTCCACAATGCTGACGTAGCGAGTGCTCGCGAAAAGTTCATTGAAGAGGGTGGCAAAGCTGAAGACTTTATGCCTGCTCCCGACATGGACGAAGAGAATTTCAAGGCTCAATTATCGCTCATTCGTGAGATGCGCAATAAGGCGGCCGAAGCACTTGAGGCTGAGAAGCAGCAGAACTTGAAGCGTAAGCAAGAGATTATCGAACGTATCAAGGCTTTGGCTGCTACTCCTGAGGACGCTGATAAGGGCTACAACGAGGTGAAAGAATTGCAGGCTGAGTGGAAGGAACTCAAGGCCGTTCCTGCTGAGAATGCAACAGAATTGTGGAAGAACTATCAACTCTATACAGAACAGTTCTACGACCAATTGCGCTTGAACCACGAGATGCGTGCCTATGACTTCAAGAAAAATCTTGAAATCAAGACCCACCTTTGCGAAGCTGCTGAAAAGTTGGCCGATGTAGAAGACCCTATCTCAGCTTTCCACCAATTGCAGAAGTTGCACCAGGAGTATCGCGAGACAGGTCCTGTAGCCAAGGAGTTGCGTGACGAGATATGGAAGCGCTTCAAAGATGCTTCGACCGTTATCAACAAGCGCCACCAAGACCACTTTGAGGCTATCAAGGCAAAGGAAGAAGAAAATTTGGCTAAGAAGACAGAACTCTGTCAACAAGTTGAAGCCCTTGAGTTTGACGGCTTGAAGACTTATGCACAGTGGGAAGAGATGACCAAACAAGTGTTGGCCATTCAGGCTGAGTGGAAGACAGTAGGCTTTACACCTCGTAAGGTAAATGCCGAAATCTTCGAACGCTTCCGCATGGCTTGCGACCGCTTCTTCCAAGCTAAGACGGCTTACTTCAAGGCTAACCGTGAGAAGTTGAATGCTAACCTCACAGCTAAGAATGCTTTGATTGAAAAAGCAGAAGCTCTGAAAGATAGCACTGATTGGGGCGCAACGACTAACAAGTTTGTAGAGTTGCAGAAAGAATGGAAGGCAATAGGTCCTGTGGCTCACAAAGTATCTGACGCTATTTGGAAGCGCTTCAACGATGCTTGTAACTACTTCTTTGAGCAGAAGAATGCAGCCAATGCAGGTCAGCGTAAGGAAGAAGAAGCCAACCTTGAACTCAAGAAGGGCGTTATCGCTGAGCTCGAAAAGTTGGTAGAAAATGCGAGCGATGATTTGTTGAAGAGTGTACGTGAGTTGCAGGCTCGTTGGAACGAGATAGGTCACGTGCCTTATAGCAAGAAGGAGAAGATGTATCGTCGTTATCGCGAGCTCTGTGACAAAATTTACGACACATTGCACGAAACGGCTGGCCGTCGTCGCATGGACAACTTCCGCAAGAATGTAGCCGATAAGGGTGGCTCTGAACTCACTCGCGAGCGTGGCCGCTTACAGAATGCGTTGGAGAACAAGAAGCAGGAAATTCAGAATTACGAAACCAATCTCACCTTCTTCCGTTCAAGTTCAAAGAAAGGCAACTCATTAGTTGCTGATATCGAAAAGAAGGTAGAACGCTTGAAGGAAGACCTTAACGAAATCGTTGAAAAAATCAAGGCCGTAAACGAACAGATTAAGGCTGAAAAAGAAGCAAAGTAATACGCGAATAGCGTAGAAAGATAAATAGCCCACCTCATTACTATATGAGGTGGGCTATTCTTTTTTGTGTTAGGCAAGTAGATAAATTGCAGTCTACCCACACGATTCGTGCTTACTTTCTTACTTCGTGAATACCCGTGGTGACGTTGATGATTTGATAATTGTTACCACAGTCGGCAAAAGCATTCTTGTCGATGTAGGTAACACTGTTGGGCACGTAAATAGTTTTGAGGTTGGGACACCGTTCTACGGCATACTGTTCGATGCGTTTTGTGCCTTCGGCAATGACTATCTCTTCGAGCTTGTCAAGGAAAGAAAGCGTGTTCTTGTCCATAACTTCCATGGGGCGTAACTCAATGCGTTTGATGCCAGCAGGAACGAAGTATGGATAGCTTTTGTTGGTGGTGAGATAAGCGACGCCACTAAACGATTCTAAATCTTTGTTTTGTGGGTCAATCTCGATGGCTTCCAGATTGGGACAAAAGCGACTCATGCTCTCAGGTGTATAACCAAAGGTGACAAGATTGGCACCAACGTAAAGATGTGTAACGCTGTCGGGCATCTTTTCGTTGAGTTGGAACGATGTTATTTGAAATCCCGCTATGCTATAGGGAAGTACCAAACTGTTGCTGTTCGTATCCTTTACCTTTGTCACGTTGAGTTGTCCCTCTTGATAGTTGTAGACGCACTTATCGTCTTCAAAGAGGTTGAAGTCGATGCGTTGAGGAATGAGCGTATTTTGGTAACCTGCAACGTTAGCCGCCTTAAACTCTTGATTGTTAGTGGGGTCGCTTACATACCAATCGCCGTCGGCATAAACGTAGTTCCACGCGTGTCCACCAATGGTGCTCAGCCAACCATTGGCCACGAAGCAGGGGATGCCTTGCGTTAAGCACATCGTCTTGAGTAGATTGGCGTAGCCTTGGCAAATGCAAGTTTTATATTTAAATACGTCGTAGGGATTGAGATACGCTTGTCCCGTCGAGGCGTACTTCACATTTTTGACAATCCATTGGAAAATGTTGAGGTACGTCTTGTATTGGTATTCGTCCTTGAGATTAGCGTCCACAAATTCTTTAATTTCAGCGTACTGCGCATCGGTTATTTCGGTTTCGCCTAATTGCAAGGCTTGTTCGGGCGACACCTTTTGCAGGAGTTGCCATACGGCCTGTGCAGTGTTGTTGCTAAGTTTAACGGCCCCATCGGGTTGTGCAAAAGAAACTTGTGGGGTAGGGGTAATGGTGGTTGTAGGAGTGTTGGGTTGAACGGAAGCTTCGTCTAAAGCATCACTTTGGCAAGCGCCCAAAACGAGGGCAGCGGAGAGTAATAGGTAAATATTCTTCATGTTAAATGGTTAGATTTATAATGTAAAAAAAAACACTATGCAAAGATAGTATAAAACTTTGCATAGTGATTGAAAGTGGATAAAATATTTAATGTTCTGGTGCGTGTATTACATACGTTCGTGGAACGAGCGTGAGATTACCTCCAACTGATGTTCGCGAGAAAGCTTTACGAAGTTAACAGCGTAACCGCTCACGCGAATGGTGAGTTGAGGATACTTCTCGGGGTGTTCCATAGCGTCCTCAAGCATTTCGCGGTTGAGTACGTTCACGTTGAGGTGGTGTGCACCCTTGGTAAAGTAGCCGTCCATCATTGTAACGAGGTTCTCAATACGGTCTTCAGCAGTTCGGCCCAAACTTTGTGGTACGATGCTAAACGTGTTAGAAATACCGTCTTGTGAGTCGCGGTAGCGCAATTTAGCTACTGAAGCCAAAGAAGCAACAGCACCGCTCTTGTCACGTCCGTGCATGGGGTTGGCACCTGGAGCGAAAGCTACACCTGCTTCGCGGCCATCGGGAGTTGCCCCCGTCTTCTTGCCATACATTACGTTTGACGTAATGGTGAGCAAAGAAAGGGTAGGCTGAGCGTTCTTGTAAACGGGTAACTTCTTCAGCTCTTCGTCGAAGTAGTAAACGAGGTCAACGCCAAGGTGGTCAACGCGGTCGTCGTTATTACCGAAGCATGGGAACTCACCGTCGATGTCAAAGCCTTCAGTCAAGCCAATGTCGTTGCGCTTAGCTGTTACCTTCGCATACTTGATAGCAGAGAGAGAGTCGATAGCAATAGAAAGACCGGCAGCACCATAGGCGATGTTGATAGCGGGATCAGTGTCGATGAGCGCCATTTGTGCCTTCTCGTAGTAGTACTTGTCGTGCATGTAGTGAATGATGTTCATCGCATCATTGTAAATGCGTGCAATCTGCTTAAGTACGAGCTTATAATTCTTCAATACCTCGTCATAGTTCAATACGTCAGAGGTGAGCGTAGGAATGCCTTCGAGCATTACCGTACCCGTCTTTTCGCAACGACCACCATTGATAGCCAACAAAAGGGCCTTTGCTAAGTTGCAACGAGCACCGAAGAACTGAATTTGACGACCAATAGCTTGGTAAGAAACGCAGCAAGCGATACCATAGTCGTCCTCGCCACGTACTTCACGCATGAGGGTATCATTCTCGTATTGGATAGATGAGGTGTCAACGCTCACCTTAGCACAGAATTCCTTCCAACCTTGTGGTAACTCAGGACTCCAAAGTACGGTCAAGTTGGGTTCGGGAGAAGGACCGAGGTTGTAGAGTGTTTGTAAGAAGCGGAATGAAGTTTTGGTCACCTTGAGTGTGCCATCGTTGAAGCGGCCGCCCAATGACTCTGTTACCCAAGTGGGGTCGCCCGCAAAGATTTCGTTGTAAGCGTCCATACGCAAGTGGCGTACCATGCGGAGCTTCATCACGAATTGGTCAATCAACTCTTGAGCGAAGGTTTCGTCGATGAGGTTATGCTTCAAGTCGTGCTCAATGTAGATGTCGAGGAATGAAGATACATTACCCAACGACATGGCGGCACCATCTTGTTCCTTAACGGCTGCGAGGTAGGCCATGTAAACCCACTGTACAGCTTCTTGTGCGTTTTGGGCAGGACGAGCGAGGTCAAGACCATAGTATTCGCCCATCACCTTCATCTCTTTCAATGCCTTGATTTGCTCTGCCACTTCTTCACGCAAGCGAATGCGTGATTCGGTCATTGGACTGCCAATAGCTGCCTTGTCGGCCTCCTTAGCTGCAATCAAGCGGTCGATACCGTAAACGGCCAAACGGCGGTAGTCACCAATGATACGGCCGCGGGCATAGTTGTCGGGTAAACCAGTGAGGAAACCGAGCGAACGGAAACGACGAATTTCTTCCGTGTAAACGTCAAACACACCGTCGTTGTGCGTCTTGCGATAGTGCGTAAAGATTTCTTTTACCTTATCGTTGACAGGGTGGCCCTGTTGTGCACAAGCCTTTTCTACTACCTTGATGCCACCAAAGGGCTTAATAGCGCGCTTCAGCAACTCGTCAGTCTGAAGGCCAACGATGAGTTCGTTGTCCTTGTCGATGTAGCCAGCTTTGTGCGAACTGATGGTTGACACCGTGTCGGGGTCGAGTGAACGAACACCACCGTTGGCACGTTCCTCTTCGAGGGCTTGTAGGCAGATGTTCCACAACTTGCGTGTGCGCTCGGTGGGGCCAGCCAAGAACGAAGCATCACCTTCGTAAGGCGTAATGTTGCGCTTTACGAAGTCGGTCACATTAATTTGTTCAGTCCAGGGTCCTTGAATAAAATCCATTTTCTGATTAAAGGGTTTAGGGTTAGAAGTGAATTGAATGCCAATGGGTGTCGTGCCCTTATACAGAGAAATGGCGCGACAACCTATTTTAGTTCAATATAATAATTTCAAAAGTGAGTAGTAGTAATAAAAGCTTACTATGTATTTGTTCTATCAAGATAGTAGGCTTGTCCTTGTATTTTATATGTGTGCAAAGTTATAACATTACTTACAGTAATGCAATACTTTGTTCATTATTTATTAACTATTTTGTAATAAGTACAAAATATGTAGTATTGGCTTAGCAGATTTGGGGTAATAAATAAACTGCAATTTATCTGCCTAATTGGGTGGGGGCTAATTGGGGGGCGGGTTTTTAACCCGCGGCAGCAGCATGTTGTAAATTATCTGTTTATAGTCGCTAAGCGACTATAAGTAGATGCTCAAAACATGCTGCTGTCGCGGGTTAAAACCCCGCCCCCCAATTAACCCCCCAATTAGGCAGATAAATTGCAGTTTGTTAAACCGAGTTTACCCACACGATGCGTTATGGAGTCCTTTTATTTAAAGGGCGCCTCACGACTTATTTGTTCTTATACATCGTTTCGTAATACTTCTGGTAGTCATCGCCACTGACGGCCTCTATCCAATCGTGGTGTTCGAGGTTCCAACGAATGGTCTTGACGATGCCTACTTCGAAGGTTGTTTCGGGGTACCAACCTAAGTCTGCCTTAATCTTTGAGGGGTCGATGCCGTAGCGTTGGTCGTGGCCTAAGCGGTCTTTAACAAAAGTAATGAGGTCTTCGTTAATCCAATCAATGCTGATTTCACCATTTGCATCGCGTTCTTGCTTCTTGAGCAAGGTGCGGAACTGCGGCTCTTGCTGCATGATGTCGTGAATGGTCTTGATGATAATCTTCACGATCTGAATGTTTTGACGCTCATTGTGTCCGCCTACATTGTAGATGCTACCTTCAGCGCCTTGGTTGATGACCATGTCAATGGCTTTGCAATGGTCTTCAACGTAGAGCCAATCGCGAATGTTTTCGCCCTTTCCATAAACGGGGAGTTTCTTACCCTCAAGTATGTTGTTGATAACGAGTGGTATCAACTTCTCGGGGAATTGGTAAGGACCATAGTTGTTAGAGCAACGCGTAATGCTGACGGGCATGTGGTAGGTGTCGCGATAAGCACAAACGAAGTGGTCGGCTGATGTCTTTGAAGCACTATAGGGGCTATGAGGATTAAGCGGAGTCTCTTCCGTAAAGTAACCCTCAGCACCGAGTGAACCATACACCTCGTCAGTTGACACTTGATGATAGCGTACGCCTGCACGCCAAGTGGGGTAGCCTTGTTCGTCGCGTCCCATTACCCATGCAGCGCGTGCTGCATCGAGCAAGTTTTGTGTACCGAGGATGTTGGTGTTAAGGAATAGTTGTGGATTTTCGATGCTGCGGTCAACGTGGCTCTCTGCTGCAAAGTTTACAACAA
Organism: uncultured Prevotella sp.; assembly: GCA_900540885.1. GTDB lineage: Bacteria > Bacteroidota > Bacteroidia > Bacteroidales > Bacteroidaceae > Alloprevotella. The sequence goes on along the minus strand of UQHJ01000001.1, from coordinate 92,426 downwards.
CGTCAAAGCGATATTCAGCAAAGAGTTTGTCAAGTAGTCCGCGGTCGCAAATGTCACCTTTGACAAAGAAGCAACGTTCATTGTCAATGTCGTTAGCAATCGTGCCTAAATAGCCAGCATAGGTAAGTAGGTCGAGCACGACAACACGTACGTCATCGTATTTTGCTAAAATGTACTTTAGATAGTTTGCGCCAATAAATCCAGCTGCGCCAGTAACTAAGTAGGTTCTCATATTGTTAATATGCTAATGTGCTAATGTGTTAATATGCTAATATGCTAATGTGTTAATATGCTAATATGCTAATGTGTTAATATGCTAATGTGTTAATGTGTGGTTTGCATTAACTACATATAGTGTTTTGATACTTGGTTGGTCAAGTTGATAAATTCCTGCACCGAAAGTTGTTCGGGGCGTCGCGTGAGCAGTGGTTGTGCGAGGAACTCCGTATGGTCGGGTGGAGTAGTGCCACACTGTTGGTCTAATTCGTGAAGTAATGGCTTAATAGAACCACGCATCATCTTGCGACGTTGATTAAAGGTGGTCTTAACCACACGACGTAGCAAATTCTCGTCACATCCAGGGTCGGTCACATCATTGCGTGTCATGCGAATGACGGCACTACGCACCTTAGGTGGTGGATTGAACACACCAGGTTCGACCGTGAATAGGTAGTCAACGTGATAATAAAGTTGTACCAACACGCTCAAGATGCCGTAAGCCTTACACCCAGGTTTTGCTGCTAAGCGTTCTGCCACTTCCTTTTGTATCATGCCCGTGCAACAAGGAATAAGGTGGCGATAGTCAAGCATCTTAAAGAATATCTGACTACTTATATTATAAGGATAGTTGCCCGTCAGTACAAAAGGGCGACCGCCGAACGTCGTGTCGAGGTGCATCTTTAAGAAGTCGTCCTCTATGATATTGTCTTCCAGTTCAGGAAAGTGTTCGCGCAGATACGCCACACTTTCAAAGTCAATCTCAACGACCTTAAACTCTCGGCCTTTGGGCAGTATGAATTGCGTCATGACCCCCATGCCTGGTCCCACTTCAAGAACCGGAATGTCTGGACATGCGTCGATCGTGTCGGCAATGGCTTGTGCCGTGGGCAAGTGAGTCAGAAAGTGCTGACCAAGAATTTTTTTAGGGCGTACAGACTTCATCTAATTTCTTTTTTCTACTTTTGCATAAGTATATTTCAGTGCAAAGATAGTGCAAGGCGAGCGTAATGAAAAGAAAAAAGCTTTTTTTCTTTTCATTACCGAGCCGCAGCCTATCTTATTCAAAGATGCAAGGCGAGCGTAATGAAAAGGAAAAAGCTTTTTTTCTTTTCATTACCGAGCCGCAGCCTATCTTATTCAAAGATGCAAGGCGAGCGTAATGAAAAGGAAAAAGCATTTTTTCTTTTCATTACCGAGCCGCAGCCTATCTTATTTAAAGATGCAAGGCGAGCGTAATAAAAAGAAAAAAGCTTTTTTTCTTTTTATTACCGAGCCGCAGCCTATCTTTGCACTATAAGGAATGCTAAAACAACGGAATGAAACATCTGCTAAAAATTACATTACAAATAATGCTACCCTTTGTGCTTGGCTTAGGCATATTGTGGTGGATGTATCGTGGTACAAACTGGTCCGACTTTGGCCACTATGTGCTACACGAAATGAATTGGTGGTGGATGTTGCTATCATTGGCCTTTGGCATACTCCCTCAAATGGCACGTGCTTGGCGTTGGAAAATGGCGCTTGAACCTTTAGGTGAACACCCACGACGCACTTCATGTATCGATGCTATCTTTATGTCCTACGCTGCAAGTCTTGTTATCCCACGCGTAGGCGAGGTAACGCGTTGTGGCACGTTGAAGACTGCTGACGGAGTGTCGTTTACTAAGTCATTAGGCACGGTTGTGACCGAACGCTTGGTCGACTCTTTGTTGATGCTTTTATTTACAGGCATCGCTTTTCTATTGCAGCTACCCATGTTCTTGCGTTTCTTAAAGGAGACGAATACCAACATTGGCGACCTCTTATATCGTTTTACGGGTACAGGGTATATTGTAACCTTTATCTGCCTTGTTGCAGCGTTAATAGCAGGTTTCGTAGCAATCAGACGTTTCTCGTTCTTTAAAAAAGGTCGTGATATGTTGCGAGATATGTGGGAAGGCGTTCTTTCGTTGCGTAAGGTTCGTAACCTACCGCTCTACCTATTTTATAGCGTACTAATTTGGGTAGGTTATTTTTTGCACTTTTACATTGCTTTTTTCTGTTTTGACTTTACAACCCACCTTTCGATTGGAGCCGCATTCTTAATATTCTGTGTAGGTACCTTTGCCGTATTGGTTCCGACGCCTAACGGAGCGGGACCTTGGCACTTTGCCGTTAAGACCATGTTGGTGCTTTATGGCGTAGCCGAAACGCAGGCTATTATGTTTGCCCTTACCGTACATACCATTCAAACAGCCCTGGTAGTTCTGCTTGGTGCCTTTGGGTGGGCACGCATTAATAGCAAGAGGAAGTTGACAAGTTAACGAGTAGACGAGTTAACAAGTAAGTTACTTTTACGGGAAAGACTTATCCATAAAAAAAACAGACCTACCTGTGAACTTGTCTGCCTGTTAACTTGTCAACAAAAAAAGAAAAGAATAAACTTTTAAATACAATATATCATGAGCGAAATTGCAAACCTGCAGCCGCAGGCCATTTGGAAAAACTTTGATTTGCTGACACAAGTACCTCGTCCCTCAGGACACCTCGAAAAGGTACAAAAGTTCTTGCTCGACTGGGCAGCAAGCAAAGGTGTAGAAGCTTTTAAAGATGAGGCTGGAAACGTTATCATGCGTAAACCCGCTTCTGCTGGTATGGAAAACCGCAAGATGGTGACCCTTCAGGGCCACATGGACATGGTTCCACAGAAGACAAAAGACTCTACACACAACTTCGAGACAGATCCTATTCAGACCTACATTGACGGTGATTGGGTTAAGGCCAAAGGCACAACATTAGGTTCGGACGATGGTATGGCCGTAGCCACTATTATGGCTGTAATGGAAGATGATACGCTCAAGCATGGTCCTATCGAAGGCTTCATTACTGCTGACGAAGAAACTACCATGTATGGTGTTAACCACATGAAGGCAGACGTGATTGAAGGCGATATTTTGCTCAACCTTGATGATGAGACAGAGGGCGAAATGATCATCGGTTCGGCAGGTGGCGTTAATATGACTGCTACGCTTGAGTATAAGCCTCAAGACGTTGATGCCAACGACGTTGCCGTTAAAGTAACGTTGCATAAGTTGTTCGGTGGACACTCAGGTCTTGAAATCAACGAAGGCCGTTGCAATGCCAATAAGGCCATGGCACGTTTGGTACAAGATGCAATTGCCAACTTTGCTGCTTGCTTGGCTGACTGGAAGGGTGGTAACATGCGCAATGCAATTCCAAGTTCTGCTGAAGTGGTACTTACCTTACCAAAGGAGAATGTTGAAGCCTTTAAAGAGGTAGTAGCTGAATGGCGTCAAACGTTTAAGGACGAATACGACCCCATTGAGAAGACGCTCGAATTGGACGTAGAAGAAGTGGCTCTCCCCTCACAGATTGTCCCTGAAGAAATTCAAGACAACCTCGTTGATGCTCTCTGCGCTGTACACAATGGCGTTTATCGCATGATTCCTTATAACAAGGAGATTGTTGAAACTTCATCTAACCTTGCTATCGTTGAGATAGGTGAGGGCAAGGCTAAGTTTTTGATTTTGATCCGCTCTTCACGCGATTCTATGCGCGAATGCTGTGCTGAGACACTCGAAAGTGCCTTCTCAATGGCTGGTATGAAGGTAGAAACTGATGGTGACTACCCTGCATGGCAACCTAACCCACATAGCGAAATTGTTGAGTTGATGAAGGGCATTTACCACGAACTCTTCAACGAAGAAAGTTTGGTAACTGTCGTACACGCTGGTTTGGAATGCGGCGTAATCGGTGCTTTGCGTCCTAACATGGACTTGGTTAGCTTTGGTCCTACCCTCCGTTCGCCACACACCCCTAACGAACGTTGCAACATTCCCAGTGTTGAAAAGTACTGGAAGTTTGTAAAGACTATTCTTGAACGCGTACCTGAGAAGAAGTAATAGTTAAATGCTTAGAAGGTTAGAGGGTTAAGAGGTTAAAAAGTATGTCTTATGTATTCGGTAGCTTTTTAACTCCTTAACCCTCTAACTTTTTAATCTCCTAACCTATTAACCCTCCTAACCCAAAATGCAATATTTAGAATTTACATTTACTACACGTCCTGCCACAGAGGCAGTGCAAGACGTGTTATCAGCCGTTTTGGCTGAAATAGGTTTCGATAGTTTTGTTCATACGGATGAATTGGATCGTCCTGCTGTAGCCCATTGCGCCAATCCTGAGCAACCTACCTTTGAAGCGAAACTCGACGAAGACCATTTCCAATGTTACATACAAAAGGCGCTTTTCGACCAACAAGCGTTGGACGATACTTTAGCGGCCTTCCCCTTGTCCGACGTAGAGATTACCTACCAAATGGCAGAAGCGGAAGACAAGGACTGGAACGAAGAGTGGGAGAAGAATTACTTCAAACCCCTCGTCGTAGACGATCGTTGTGTAATCGCCAGCACTTTCCATACCGATGTTCCTGAAGCGGAATATAAAATCACAATCAATCCGCAAATGTCATTCGGTACGGGACATCATGCTACTACATCTCAAATGATCAGTCGTTTGTTGACTGATGATATAACAGGTCTTGAAGTGCTCGACATGGGGTGTGGCACAAGCATATTGGCTATCCTCGCTCGTATGCGTGGAGCCAAGCATTGTGTAGGAATAGATGTAGACGAATGGTGCGTAAAAAATTCGCGTGAAAACATTGCCCTAAATCACCTTGACGGCATTGATGTAGAATTAGGCGATGCTTCTTCTTTAGCAGATAAAGGGCCATTTGACTTAGTGATAGCCAACATCAACTTAGGCATTTTGCTTAACGACTTAAAGTATTATGTACCACGCATGAAGGAAGGTGCTCACATCTATATGAGTGGCTTCTACGACACTGACATTCCCCAGCTCATGGCTGAGGCTGAAAAGCAAGGGCTCACCCTCGTCGATGAACACGTACTTGACGGTTGGGCTTGCTTAAAGCTGAAGAAGTAAATTGCGAGAAGAAAAATGGAGAGAAGTTACAAAGAATGGGTAAGTTTGTAACCTCATTTTAATGCTTAAATAGATGTTAGAAAGTTCACCCATAATTCGTGAAGCCAATCTATGTGATGCTCCTCGATTGGCTGATATATATAATTATTACATTACGCAAACCACTGTTACGTTCGAGACAGAAGCTATTACGGCAGAAGAAATGCAACACCGCATCGCTGAGGTGAAGGAGCAAGGGTTGCCTTATCTCGTTTGTGAATGTTCGGGTAAAATAGTAGGTTATAGTTATGTTCACCCTTGGCGTACGCGCGCCGCTTTTTTACATTCCAAGGAGTTGTCCGTCTATTTCGACCATACGTGTCGTCATAAAGGTTGGGGCAGCCAGATAGTGCGTGCCATGATAGCGGCTTGCCGCGCTTGTCAAGTACATGCATTGATAGCCACAGTAACGTCGGAGAATGTAGAGAGCCTTCACTTTCATCAAAGGTTAGGTTTCCGCCATGTAGGCCACTTTGACGAGGTCGGTTGGAAGTTTGATCGCTGGATAGGATTAGATGCTTTTCAGCTTACGCTTGAAGCAAGTTGTGAGCAAAATGTTTAGGACGCGCGTCTAAGATGCAAACTGATTGATGGGGCGCGCCCTCACCTGGGGGCGACGCGTCCCCGCGTCGGCATTGCCAACTTGGGGCTCGATGCCCCAAGTTGGCAATACTTGAATTAGTGATATTCATGTATTTGTTAGTCAAGGCCTCGAGCCTTGACTAACAAATGCCGACGCGGGGACGCGTCGCCCCCAGGTTAGGGCGCCCCCCAATTAGACAGATAAAATGCAGCTTTTCAAAAACCTATACTTCATTTGGCACGACATTTGCATCACTTACGACAAAAAAGTATAACAAAAAGTATAAAAGAACAACCATGCAAAAGGGTAATATTGGAATTACGACGGAGAACATCTTCCCCGTCATCAAAAAGTTTCTTTATAGCGATCACGAAATCTTCTTACGCGAAATTGTAAGCAACGCTGTTGATGCCACTCAGAAGCTCAAGACACTAGCCATGAAGGGCGATTTCAAAGGCGAGTTGGGCGACTTGACTGTACACGTATCGGTTGACAAGGAGTCCAAGACACTCACTATCAGCGATCGTGGTATCGGTATGACCGCTGAAGAGATTGACAAATACATCAACCAAATTGCCTTCTCTGGCGCTAACGATTTCCTTGAAAAGTACAAAGATGACGCTTCTGCTATCATCGGCCACTTCGGTCTTGGCTTCTACTCAGCCTTTATGGTGGCTGACCGCGTTGACATCATCACTCGTAGCTATCGCGACGATGCGAAGGGCGTAAAATGGACCTGCGATGGTTCTCCCGCCTTCGAGATTGACGACTGCGAAAAGGCCGATCGTGGTACTGACATCGTGCTGCACGTGTCTGACGACTGCGTGGAATTCTTGGAGAAGAATAAGATTCAAGAATTGCTGACAAAGTATTGCCGCTTCTTACCCATAGCCATTGCATTTGGCAAAAAGACGGAATGGAAAGACGGCAAGCAGGTGGACACCGAAGAAGACAATGTCGTCAACGACACTACCCCACTTTGGACAAAGACTCCTTCAACCCTCAAAGACGAAGACTATAAGAAGTTCTATCGCGAACTCTACCCGATGTCTGACGAACCGCTCTTCTGGATTCACCTCAACGTTGACTATCCGTTCAACCTCACAGGTGTACTCTATTTTCCACGCATTAAGAGCAACTTAGACGTTCACCGCAACAAGATTCAGTTGTACTGCAACCAAGTGTTCGTTACTGACCAAGTAGAAAACATCGTGCCTGACTTCTTGACGTTGCTTCACGGTGTGATCGACTCTCCTGATATTCCTTTGAACGTTAGCCGTAGCTACTTACAGAGCGATGCGAACGTTAAGAAGATTTCGTCATATATCACGAAGAAGGTAAGCGACCGCTTGCAGTCTATCTTTAAGTCTGATCGTAAGGACTTTGAGCAGAAGTGGGATGACTTGAAATTGTTCATCAACTATGGCATGCTCTCTGAAGAGGACTTCTACGATAAGGCTAAGAACTATGCCTTGTTGAAAGACGTTGAAGGCAAGTACTTCACTTACGATGAGTATAAGGAGTTGATTAAGGACAATCAGACAGACAAAGACGGCAACCTTATCTACCTCTACGCTACCAACAAGGACGAGCAGTTTAGCTACATCGAAACGGCTAAGGCAAAGGGTTATAGCGTATTGTTGCTCGACGGCCAACTTGACACACCGATGGTGAGCATGTTGGAGCAGAAGTTGGAGAAGTGCCGCTTTAGTCGCGTCGACGGCGACGTTATCGACCGCATCATTCAGAAGGACGATGCTCCAAAGAGTGAGTTGAGCGCTGACGACAATGCATCACTTACGGGTGTATTCACTGCTGAAATGCCGACTATGGACAAGGCACAATTCCATGTAGAGTCTGCTGCTATGGGTGAGAATGGTACTCCTATTCTTATTACGCAAAGCGAATACATGCGCCGTATGAAGGATGCCAGTCGCTATCAGCAAGGTATGTCATTCTATGGCGAAATGCCTGATATGTACAACGTCGTTTTGAATGCAGACCACCGCTTGATTAAAGAGGTGCTCGCTGACATGAAGAGTCAATTGGCTGACAAGTTGCAACCTATTGAGAGTGAACTCAAAGGCTTGCACGCACGCCACACGGCTATTGAGCAGAGTCAGAAGGACAAGAAGCCTGAAGAGTTGACCGACGCTGACAAAGAGGACATGAAGAAGTGCAACGACGACATTGCTGCACAAGAGGAGGCTCGCAAGCAGGTTTGGGCTGAATACGGCAAGCAGAATCCCGTCGTACCTCAACTCATCGACTTGGCCTTGTTGCAAAACGGCTTGTTGCGTGGTGAGGCGCTCAGCAAGTTTATCAACCGCTCTGTTGACTTGATTAAGTAATGAAGTCGTCTAAACTTTTCTGACGAAGATTATATTTAAACTTTTATCTCTTCTAAATTCAATCTTTACCTTTCTTTTTGACCGCTTTTTGACCTTTCATCGGTCGTGTAGCTCGCTACACTCCCTCTTCAACGCCAAAAATCGCTTCAAAAATAAAGGCAAATCTTGAACTTCATAAAAGTTTAGACGACTTCAATATCTGTTTTACTGATTAATATAAACTCCACCCTTGAATAACTCAAGGATGGAGTTTTTTTGATACCTTTGCAAGATAAGATTCAATAATTCATACGTAAACGGAATGACACAATTTCTACTCAGCCTATTATTTCCTCTCAGTTTATTGTCTTGTCACAATGCTACATCTAAGCAAACGACGGAAACACGACAACAAGCCTCAACACAACTAAGCACGAGCGAAAAGGTTGATACGACTGACAACATTTTAAGTCATACGATCTACACCCAAGCAGACTCTGCACGCGTGGTTGAACTTCTCAAAATGAAACCTACGGGCAACGACGCACTCTTTTATGCACGAAAGTTGAAAGGAATTCCTTATGTTGCCTCTACACTTGAGATAGCCGACCCCGAACAGTTGGTTGTCAACCTCCGCGAACTCGATTGTACTACTTTAGTTGAGACGACGCTGGCACTCGTACTGACAAAACGTCAGCATAGTGACAGTTTTGCGGACTATTGCCACAATCTGCAACGCCTTCGGTATTGGGACGGACAGATAAATGGTTACCTTTCACGTCTACACTACTTCTCTTGGTGGTGGCACAACAACAAGGATAAAGGTATCATTAAGGAAGTGACGCTCCCTACAAAGTACACGACTGTTATCAACGTACAGAACAATTATATGTCTGTTCACCCCGACAAATATAAGTTCTTAAAACTTCACCCCGAATGGGTGGACAGCATTGCTCGCATGGAGCAACGCTACAATGGCCCTGACGGACGTTACTTAATGGAACAATATACAAGCCTTTCACAGAAGGAACTTTCGGCCATTCACGATGGCGACCTCATTGCTATCGTCACTACCAAAAAGGGCATTGACTATTCTCACCTTGGCTTTGCCGTATGGGGCAAAGACGGTAAACTGCACTTGCTCAACGCCTCATCTATTCACCACAAAGTGGTAGAAGAACCTAAAACGTTGCGCCAATATCTAAAAGAGCACCCCTCATCTATCGGCATCCGGCTGTGGAGAATGTAAAAACCTCTCCCCCTAAGCTCCTCCCCAACTGGGGGAGGGACTTAGGGGAGAGGTCTTTTTCTACTTTACCCCACGCTCGTTCAGTGCGTCGGCATAGCGTTTGGCGTTGGCCATGTGTTCCTCGTAAGTGGCAGCGAAGTTGTGTGTACCTGAAAAGTCCTCCTTAGCACACATATATATATAGTCATGGTGTGCATAGTTCAGTACGGACTTGATGGCATTCAACGACGGAATGCAAATAGGGCCAATAGGAAGTCCTTCGTATCGATACGTATTATAAGGACTATCAACCGTCAAGTGGTTGTGCATGATACGACGTAGACCAAAATCATGTAAAGCGTATTTTACAGTAGGGTCGGCCTGCAACTTCATGCCTTGATGCAGACGGTTTAAGTACATACCGGCTATCATCGGACGCTCTTGTTCATTGGTGGACTCTTGCTCTACGATAGAAGCTAAGATGTACACTTCGTTGGGAGTTAAACCAGCAGCCTTGGCCTGTGCCTTACGACTGGAAGTCCAAAACGCATCGTATTCTTTCTTCATGCGCTTGAGCAACTTCTGTGGAGTAATGTCCCAATATACTTCGTATGTGTTCGGTATAAAAAGACAAGCCACTGAAGTCTTATTAAAGCCTAACTCCTTCAGTGCTGCTTCGTCATTGAAGGCGCGGTCGAAAGTCAGCGAGTCTGCCCCTAATTGTTGTGCCAAGCGACCTGCTAAGTCGTCAATCGTGTGTACAACGGGGATTACTAACTCTACTACTACTTGACGACCGCCACGCAGATTGCGCGCCAAGGCAAAAGAGCCTATGCCCTTACCCGTCGTATACTTACCCACATGCACATGCGACCCATACCCCATCAACGTGGCACATATCTTTAAGCCCACCATTTGTCTGGGCTTTGCCGTTTGATTTAACTTTACGTAAACCGAATCAACGGTGTCGTCCTTGTCAATATAGACGTACGATGCCGCCTTGCTTGAACTAAAACTGGCAAAGAACAACCAATAAAAAACTACCAACAACACAATGCCTACGCCCGATGCGGCATAAAGCATCTTTCTTTTTTTCTCGTCCATAATCTATTTCTTTAAGCATTCGACGGAATGCCTTTTTGAACATTTTGGCAACAAAAATACTGCTTTTTCGCACAATTGAGTTGTCAAAATAAAAAATAAATATAGTCCGACATAGTATAGCCTTATATTTTTTACTACTTTTGCACAAAACTTAATCTAATGTGCCAATTCAGCCATTAAGAGCATTACAACGAGTTGGCCCTACTAAATACATCTGATGGAAACATATACCGATTTCGTCGATTTAATAGCCGAGAGTCTGAAGACCAATTGGGACCTCGACGCACTGACTGATTACCAAGGTATTACCTTGCAATATAAAGATGTGGCGCGAAAGATTGAAAAGCTTCACATTTTGTTTGAGAATGCGGGTGTGGCAAAAGGAGATAAAATTGCTCTTTGCGGCCGCAACAGTGCCCACTGGGCAACCGCTTTCATAGCCACCCTTACCTACGGTGCTGTAGCAGTACCCATTCTGCACGAGTTTAAAGCGCAACAGGTGCACGACATAGTCAACCACTCTGAAGCCAAGATTCTATTCGTTGGCGATATGGTATGGCCCGAATTAGACGCTACGGCCATGCCCCACTTGGAAGGTATCATCAACATTCCCGATTACTCGCTCCTCCTCTCACGCAGCGAATTGCTTACCAATGCACGCGAACGCTTGAATGAACTCTTTGGTAAGAAGTATCCGAAATACTTCCGCAAAGAACACATTAGCTATCCCCACACCCCCGACCCCAATGCACTGGCCATGATTAACTATACCAGTGGTACGACGTCTAACTCTAAGGGCGTAATGATTCCCTTCCGTGCCTTGTGGTCAAACTATCAATTCGCTATCGAGGTGTTAGGCCACCAAGTGAAGAAGGGTGACCACATCATTTCAATGTTACCTTTGGCTCACATGTATGGAATGGCGTTTGAGTTCATTTTCGAATTCTTACATGGTTGTCACGTGTTCTACCTCACACGCATTCCTTCGCCCAAGATTGTGCTCAAAGCCTTTGGCGAGATAAAGCCGACGATTATCATCTCTGTACCTTTGATTATCGAGAAGATTATCAAGAAGAACGTATTGCCTAAATTGCAAACGCCCAGTATGAAGGTTCTCTTAAAGTTGCCTTTCATCAGCGGACGCATTCTTGACAAAGTACGTGAAGGACTTATCTCTGCCTTCGGTGGCAACTTCTATGAAATCATCGTGGGCGGTGCTGCCTTCAATAGCGAGGTGGAAGACTTGCTCAATAAGATACATTTCCCCTACACGGTAGGTTATGGTGCTACCGAATGTGCACCTATCATTGCATACGAAGATTGGCAGAAGTTCCACAAGGGTTCGTGTGGTAAGGCTGCGCCACGCATGGAAATTAAGATAGACAGCGACGACCCACAACACACCGTTGGCGAAATTCTTACACGTGGCGACAACGTGATGTTAGGTTACTACAAGAATGACGAAGCTACACACACCACACTCGTTGAAGGTTGGTACCACACGGGCGACCTTGGTGTGATAGACGCAGAGGGCAACCTTTACATTCGTGGCCGTAGCAAAAATATGCTATTGGGTGCTTCAGGCCAAAACATCTATCCTGAAGAGATTGAAGACAAGATCAACACGCTACCCTACGTTAACGAAAGCATCGTAGTACAACGTGGCGAGAAGTTGGTGGCGCTTATCTACCCCGACTACGACGAGGCCAAGCGCGACGGACTCAACGAGAATGGTCTCCGCGCTGCCATGGAGCAAAACCGCAAGGACATTAACACCATGGTAGCTTCATACGAGCGTATCTCAGCCATCGAAATCTACGAAACGGAATTCGAAAAGACACCTAAGCGTAGCATCAAGCGCTTCTTGTATAAATAAGAAGTCATAAATACAACAAATGGGGGCTGGCCTATGGCTAGCCCCCATTTATTGTATCAGTAATAATACGAAAGTCAATTTTTCATTTACATATTAGCTATTTGAGCTATCACATTCATCAGAAACCAACTATCAAAACATTGAAAGGTAAGTCGCTTTGCATTAACCGCATCTCGATGTACCTCTATTCCATCACTATATGGAGTAACACCTATTAGTTTGAAATAGGCTATTCGCTGTACTGACGTCGGACTTTGAAAGACGAGGTGCTAATAACGAGAATTTTATACCATATATAGGCCCATACAATCTTTACAAAGTTTATTGATGTCACGTGGGTTGTTATTTGAAATGTAAGCTATTCGCATAATTCTTTAGATGCATTTATAATGTAATAAAAGGTCTTTATATTTAGTACTGTAAGTAAAACTAATGCAGCAAAAGTTCCGACTATCCATGCTAATCTCTTTATTAAGCTTTCTTTCATGAATATTTTGATAAAGCCATAATGCTTATCTTTTTTCCAAAAGAAATATTCGCTTAACCAACTGGATAATAATATAATGAGAACAATTAAAAACATTAATCCTACACCAGTACTATATAATCGTATTAAAGGATTACCTACAATAATTGCTACAACATTTAATAATAAAGATATTGGCAGGAAAAAAAATGCTATTGAAATTTTTTGTTCCTGATAATAAGCCCTATAAAGTGATATTGGACTTTCATACGGAGACCAACCATTAGAGAACTTACGTCTTTTCATGTATTCCTTCTCACCAATTTTTCTAATTAGCATTTTCTTTATAACACAATTGCTGTAGATTGGACGATAAAGCAACCAATATACAAGAAAATTAAACATATAACATAAAGCAGCACCTATGTCAAATATTGAAAATAAAATTCTATTTACAAACCTATCAATATTACTAGTCATTATAGTTTTTTTAAGTAGACATTCGAAATCAGTTTATATCAAAAGTACTCTATATTTGATACTGTTTGTACCTTTATTCGAGTGAACATAGCGGGCTATGCAATCGAGGGAAAGGGAACAAGATGCGCCCAAGAGAGTACTCTTGATATAAACTTATTGAGAATAAGTTAAATATAAACTAATTTTGAATATCTATTTAATTGGTTATTCAATTGCAATTTCTACGAGGAAAGAGCCTACAGCTTCTCCACCAACTGCGCCAATTATCCCTCCTATAACACCACCTATCGCAGGTCCTGCGGGGCCTGCCCAAACTCCTACAGCTGAACCAAACTTTACACCAAGTTCAGCAAAAGCCAATCTACCCAACCAAGCACCAGCCTCACCCCCAACACTTGTTGCAAGTTTTTTATTCCCATCCTCCAAACCTTCATCATAATATGTAGCACCAATATCATAAACCTTAAGAGCTATATCTATTTTTCCTACATATGTTGTAATAAGTTTTCCGATACCATTAACAGAGGTAGTTCCTATATATTGGTTTCCACAAAAGACACGCCCAGACTTTGTTTCAAAGTAGAATTTGCCATTGCTACCATAATTGATTTTTTTAGGATTATGCTCTAATGCATCCCCAGCCGTGTTTACAGCACCTACTACATCTGAAACAGTTTCGTTAACACATGGTGAACTAACCGACGACTCACTTGTTCCAAATGGATAACTATCGGATCCATAATAATTATTGCAAAATTCCTTATAGAAATCACTATTGAAGTCGAAGATAAAGTCTTCTTCACTAGCTGAATTATACGCAATGACTTCTGCTTCGCCTAGCCAATAGCTTACTAAGCCATCTTTGTCTTCTACATATCCGCCCTTAAATTTGCCTTTGTCGATTAAAGAGAGTGCTTCGTCCTCAGAATAAGGGTTATCTTTCGTCCCTTTAACGCCACTATTCGCTGCTCTTGAAGATGTCTGTGCCTTGCGTATTTGAGGCAAGTCGTTTAAAGTTAGTTTTTTTCTGTCCATTTTTTTATTAAAGATTTCATATTTATATTCGATCTATTACCAAATAACATTCGTGACAAAAATACAAATAAATATGAGAATATTACATTATTTGAGGAAAGGAAACTTTCTCAAATAAAGAATTCCTTAGTACTTCCTCCCCTTCAAATATTTCTGATAGACGCTATGTATACTTGCAAGCCTTTTATTACAAGAGTAGAATAACCTGTTTTGAAATATTGGTTGACGTTGTATGATGTCTGAATACCCAAAGTCTTTTTGAGTTGAAATTGGTGGATACATCACTTGAGGACTATCTGCTATATGAGATAACACGCCATCAGCTGTATCTCCTTCCTTAAAGTTATAGTTTAAAATTTTAGAAAAATGGGAGCGAATAGAACTACAAACTGGGTACACCAGAACCAGTCAACACAACTTCTATTTGTAGCTACTGGAACTACATTACCAATTATTGATGTCACGTGGGTTGTTATTTGAATATGTAAGCTATTCGCATCTTAATTTGCTCCTATAATATAGCCCAATAATCTAAAATCTATCACAGTTAGTAAGACTAATGCGACAAGTGTTCCAATAATCCAGACAAGTCTCTTTATAAAGTTTTCCTTCAAGAAAATTTTGACATATTCATAATGTCTATCTTTTTTCCAAAAGAGAAATTCGCCCAACCAACTAGATAATAGTACTATTAGAACAGCTAAGAACATTAATCCTACTTCAATATTATATAATCGCCTTAAAGGATTCCCTACAATTAATGTTACTACATTTAAGAATAAAGATATTGGCAAGAAAAGAAACCATGTTGATATTTTATGCTCTTGCCAATAAACCCTATAAAATGCTTCTGGGCTCTTATATGGAGACCAATCTTCATACCACTTTACGAGAGAGTCATAATCTTCTCCAAAACTTTTTTTAATCCTTTTCTGTATAAATGGTATACTATTATATGGACGCCAAATAGCCCTATATACGAACCAACTAATTAAGCAGTATAAAGGAGCAGCTAAATCAAATATAGAAAACAAGACTCGATTTGCCAACCAATCAATTTTGTTAATCATAGTAAAATTTTCTCTTAAGATGTGTTCTTATTATTCGGATTTCATTTTGAAATTATGTGGTTATAAAGCTATATCACGTTGGTAATCAACTAATATAATTTTATAAGTAGGTATTCAAAATAATTTTAGATTTTATGTTCTGCATTATTTTAATATCCAAAGCTCTCTCTCTGGCACTTCTTGTTCCTTTGTTCTCAGTCACATAACCCGTTATGCCCCCCTCCGACTTCCCCGTTATCGGGAGAGAACAATTTCACACAAAAAACTGCATCCCGATAGAGCACTTTGGATATTTAAAGGGGTGTTCTAAAAATTCTGGCGCGTTGATTTGTGCCCTATCGGAAGTGTATTTTTGAAAGCAAACGAAGGAGCATAGCGGGCTATGTGACTGAGTTTGCTTTCAAAAAGGCACTTTCGAGAGGGTGCAAATCAACCGACAGAATTAGAACATTCTAAAAAACAGAATTTTTAGAACGCCCCTAAAATAATTTTGAGCACCTACTTAGTAATGTTCAAAAAATAACTTCCGCAGAAAATCTGCGATCAAGAGCATTTGATGATTTGGCAATTGAGCTAAATATAAACTGCAACAGAAAAATTGCGGAAGTTATTTTTTAAACATTACTTATATTCGATCTATGACCAAACAATATTCACAACAAAAATACAAATAAATATGAGAATATTACATTATTTGAGGAAAGGAAACTTTCTCAAATAAAGAAATCCTTAGTACTTACTCCCCCTCAAGTATTTCTGATAGACGCTATGTATACTTGCAAGCCTTTTATTGCAAGAGTAGAATAACCTGTTTTGAAACATTGGTTGACGTTGTATGATGTCTGAATACCCAAAGTCTTTTTGAGTTGAAATTGGTGGATACATCACTTGAGGACTATCTGCTATATGAGATAACACGCCATCAGCTGTATCTCCTTCCTTAAAGTCATAGTTCAAAATCTTAGAAAAGATGGGAGCGAATAGAACTACAAACTGGGTACACCAGAACCAGTCAACACAACTTCTATTTGTATCTACTGGAACAGCATTACCAAATCCACCTATGCCTCCATTTAGCAATTCTGCACCTTGTGCGTAAGCCTCTGCTATATTTGATAATAGATAATCAACACTATAATATTGCGTAAATTCATGATCGTCTTCGCATAATACGATAATGTCTTCATTTTGCTTTTGAGCCATAGCAACTGCTTTACAAATGCTTTCCCATAATCCAATAGCACCAATATCATGCTTAATTGCTGTAATATGTGTAACCTTAAATTCGGGCTTATCCTCAAATTGGTGTTGCAAATGAGCTAAGCGATCAGGGCGAGATTTCAAATTAAAAGCATATACTGGAATATAGAAACTATCTGCTTCTGCACCCTTTTCATTTTCTACCTTTTCGATTATGCCATAGTTATTTTCCACTCTTTTTATCTGTTTGTCTCGAACGACATTATCCATAATAGTATTCATTGATTTTGTCCAAATATCCCAATTTAATCTTGTGTCATATTCGTTGCGTGATGTCAGTCGTAAAGTTCTATATTTTTCCTTGTCTTGAAAGATTGTCTTGATTTTCTCGGCATAATCTGAGGCTGACGCATGAGAAGATAGCAAATAGCCATTTAACCCCTCACGAATAGGTTGGCTCACGCCGCCTACATTAGGAGCTAAACTTGGTATACCATAGGCTGAGGCCTCACAAAAGACAATGCCATAGGCATCAAATTCTGTAGGAAGTATCAAGAAATGGCTTTCCCGCATAATTTTATCATAGAGAAGCAAATCGTCCGCATTCGATTTGTCCAACCAAGGAAATACCTTCACATCTGAATCCTCAACCTTATAAGGAGGTTCACAACCAATTATTGTAAGTTCGCAAGGGAAGCCTTGAGTTTTTAATAAAGAATAAGTGGCTAAAGCTTTGTTACCACCTTTCTTTACCCAATTCCGACCTATAAAAACTAATTTGCAAATATCACTCTCAAACTCATCAACTTTTACCCCTACTGGCGTTGGTATATTTGCACCAAAATCGAGAATATGAATTTTGTTTTCTTCTATGTTATAATCAGCCATAGCTGCGTCTTTTGCAAACGATGACGGATAGATTATAGCATCAGCTAATTGCAAAAAGTCTTTTTCTATTTGCATGGCTTGTTCTTTTAACTCATCTGGAGCACGCTTTAAATAGGTAGTGCAGAGGTTGTAAGTGAGGTCACTAAACGCTATGAGTGGAATATCTATATCAAGAAACGAGCACATGGAATATGTAGAAGAAATCGCAATGTCATACTTCCCATCTTTTACAAAGTTTGATACCACATGGCCTATATCTTCATTATAATCCAACAAATTAAACGGCTTCTTATTATTTAAAAAACGGTGATGCCACAAAGCTCCATGTAGAGTGCCACCACCCACCCAATCTACTTCATGGTATTTGCTCAAAGCTGATATAATATGGTAAGGAGTGCCTGACCAATTATTGATGTCACGTGGGTTGTTATTTGAAATGTAAGCTATTCGCATAATTATTTAGATGCATTTATAATGTAACAAAAGGTCCTTATATTTAGTACTGTAAGTAAAACTAATGCAGCAAAAGTTCCGACTATCCATGCAAATTTCTTTATTATATGTTCTTTCTTAAAAGAAGGAAAGAATGTAAGGTATCTGTCTTCATTCCAAAAGAAATAATTATTTAAAAAGAAAGAAATCAGAAATACCGAAATAAATAAAACTATGAATACAGGACTTTTGGTATACAACCGCTTTAAGGGGTTACTTATTATGATTGTTACGCCATTTAACACCGCAAAAATAGGAAGGACAAAAATGAAGATGGAAAGTCCATTATAGATAAAAGCCGATTTTGGTATTTTAAATTTATTACTTAAAGATTTGTAATCCGTAACTCCTTCACGCTCATTTATCCTTTTTCTTATGAACGGAATGCTATATAAGGGGCGACCAAACGTCCAACCGACAAACCAATAAACAAGTTGATTTGAAAAAGTCCAAACTTCATATATGGCATATAATATTCTATTAAGGAATAACGCGATTTTGTTATTTTGAAGCCTTTTCATATTTTGTAATGTGTAAAAAATAACTTCAGCAAGTTTCTGTATTCAGCCTGCCTTTGTAATAAATATTGCAGAAATCCTTGTAGAAATCACTATTAAAGTCAAAGATAAAGTCTTCTTCACTGGCTGAATTATACGCAATGACTTCTGCTTCGCCCAACCAATAACTTACTAAGCCATCTTTGCTTTCTACATATCCACCCTTAAATTTGCCTTTGTCGATTAAAGAGAGTACTTCGTCCTCAGAGAAAGGATTATCTTTCGTCCCTTTAACGCCACTATTCGCTGCTCTTGAAGATGTTTGTTTCTTGCGTATTTGAGGCAAGTCGTTTAAAGTTAATTTTTTCTATCCATTTTTTTATTATTAAAGATTTCATATTTATGTCCGATCTATAACCAAACAACGTTCGTGACAAAAATACAAATAAATATGAGAATATTACATTTTAGAGGAATGGAAACTTCCTCAAATAAAGAACTATTTAGTTCTATTTATCGGTCGTACATAACGCGTTCGTGCGCCCATCTGTTCTATAAATTACAGCTTATCTCTTTCCAAATGTGGCTTTACAACAACAATAGCGCTCGTACCATTGTTCCTTTTCGGGCATATCAATCGGAGCGTAATCATCAATGATACAACTTGTATAAAGGTCATCAGCCATGGAAAGAATAATAGGAGCTAACTCAAGCGTTTGCTCTAAATCTATTCCGCGCGGACAACATAAGTTGAGCCGCTTAATGACCTCGTAACCATAAATAGCTCCCATGATGTTGCCACAAATGGCTCCTGTAGAGTCACTATCACCATCATGATTGACGGCGGCAAGGATAGCCTCTTCTATGTTGTCAACGTGACGAACTACACAATAGACGGCAATAGCCCACGCCTCTTCACCCGTCCAACCTTCACCTAATCGACGAATGTTTTCAGCATCGCTTTCATCGTTGAGGGCTAACACGACGGCCTCTCTTGTCAGTTTGGATAGATAAGCCGTTTCACGACGATAGTTACCAAAGTTGAGAAGTGCATGTGTACTATCAAGAACCATGTCTGCAATAGAAGCCCTTACTACTTTTTCATTCTTCTGAATTATTTGAAAAAGGAGGTGAGTTAGCATGGCTGCAGGCAAGAAGCCTAAAGGGTGCTTATGAGTAATGGCTGCTATTTCAGCACCAGCCTTGTCCATTTCAGCCTCACCATAAAAGCGCTTATTACGACTCCAATATCCGGCACACAATAGCGCCATCGGGGCAACGCGCATAATACCTCCACAACCCTTACTATAGTTCTTTACCTCTCGATGATGAAGCAATGCTTCACAAGCTGACAGACAGGTATTACCTGGCGCACGAAGGCTATTCAATTCAGGCAGAGAGTGAAGCCACGTGTGTGGTTGGAATTTAACGTCTGCGCCACCACCTTGTGTGTAATACCAATCCAAATAAGCGAAACGAACGTATGACTCGGGTGGACCCGCAACACCATGCGTGTATCCGCGCGTAACACCAAATAGAAGTCCGTTGGCCGTAAAGAGCGTCATCTGCGTATCATCACTAATCAATGCCTTGCCTTGGCGATCAAGACTAAACGTGGTGATGCCGCGACGACCGTACTGCGACAAGATGCTATTGCGACTCATAAACTCTATGGGATAGCCCAAGGCATCACCTATCGCGCCTCCGATGAGTGAACCTCGAATGCGGTCGCGCGTTTGAGCCTTGATAGTCTCAGTCGGTATCGAGCTATGACGTTCTGTGCGCTTTTCTCGTAAAAGGGCTGACTGCCTTTGCACCAAGAAATGTTCAAATCGGTCGTTAATATCGAGCAACTCTGCAGTAAGCAAAGCACGACATTTCCTTACGAGTTCTGACGAGAAGGTCTCTTTGCTGCAGAGAGTATTAAA
This sequence comes from uncultured Prevotella sp., assembly GCA_900540885.1. Lineage (GTDB taxonomy): Bacteria > Bacteroidota > Bacteroidia > Bacteroidales > Bacteroidaceae > Alloprevotella. The sequence continues at coordinate 72,047 of UQHJ01000001.1, read as the reverse complement.
TCGTTCAGCATCAGCAATAGCCGCCGTCATCGCACCAATCGTATCAGAATCACCACCCATCGATATCGCTAAACGCAAAGCGTACTCCGCAGAAGAATCTTCACCTTCTAAATAGGCTTGAATGGCAATAGGCACACTGCCCTGACAAGTCACGTCAAACGTGTATTGCGAACGAAGATCTGCCAAACGGAAGTGTAAGTTATATTTTATATAGTCTGATATGAAACGACGAATAATGACATCGCTCTTACCATACTTTTTGAGAAAGACACAGGCGGCAATGGCCTGCGCTCCTTTGATGCCCTCGGGGTGGTTGTGCGTAACGGAGGCCGTAATGCGAGCCAACTCTAATGCTTCCTTGAGCGTTCTAGCATATAAACCTACGGGACTTACTCTCATGCCCGAACCATTGCCATAGCTATGGTAAGCTTGGGCATTTTCACTCCATATCCACTGTTTAAAACTGCGACCGTAACCTGCGTCCGGATATTGACGACCCAAACGCTGCATACAAGCGACTAAGGTTTCGGGGCGATGCAGTGCATCTTGCATCAACCATTCTGCCACGGCAAGTGTCATCACTGTATCGTCAGTAAAGCGACTGTCTAAAGGCACAAGTTCAAAATTCGTGGTCTTAATGTTGTGCCATTCGCGGGTGCTACCCACAATGTCACCAATAATTGCTCCTAACATGGTACTTAAGATTTTAAGTAGGTGTTCAAAATTCTAATCTAAACCCTTTTTGCTTCAATTCGTTATACTTGGCTTTGTTGAAGCGGAAGAGGATGGCTTCTTTCTTTTTAGAAGGATTCACCTTCTCGTTCGTTGCATCAAGCATTTCGAGCCGTTTCATTTTATTGTAAAAGTTGCGGCGGTCAAAGTGAACGTCTAATATTGCCTCGTAAAGGTTTTGCAACTCTTTGATTGTAAACGCTTCGGGCAATAGTTCAAAACCGATGGGTTCGAAATGGATTTGCTGGCGCAAGGCCTTTTGCGCCTTACGAAGTATTTGGTCGTGGTCAAAAGCCAATTGAGGCACCTCATCAAGTGTGAACCAACGAGCATCGTCAGCATCGTCACCCCCGGCAACTTCTTGCATTCTTACCAAAGCATAATAAGCAATCGTGATGACGCGCTCACGTGGGTCACGCTCAGGAGCGGTGAAGGTGTGAAACTGACGAATATACGCTCCCTTAAGCCCCGTCTCTTCTTGCAACTCGCGCAAAGCTCCCTCTTCTGCACTCTCGTCCATGTTCATAAAGCCACCTGGGAAAGCCCAACGTCCTTTATAAGGTTCTACACCGCGCTTTACTAATAGCACACTCAGTTTCGTACCGTCAAAACCAAATATTACGCAGTCTGTCGTCACACTTGGGTGAGGATATTTATAGCAATATTTCAGTTCTTCATTTGTAAGTTTATTCTCTTCCATTTTCTTGTTGTGTTATTTTTACGCCACAAAAGTAAAGACTTAATCTAAAACTACCAAACCTTTTTGCGTATTTTTTACACAAGAAAAGATTTCTGGACATTCAACACGTATATTCCGCATAGTAAATCACAGTTAATCACGTACATCGTAACACAAGAAAAGCCCATTTTGCTCTTTTGCCCTTTTGCTAATTTACACTTTAATCGTACATTTGCACAATACAATCGTTGCAAACTATAATATATACGAGAATGATTCCTTTCTTCAACATACATAAGAATAAGGCTAATGAAACCACTCCTGCGCCTGAAACAGAAGCCGTAAGTTCGCCAAGTGCTACGCCCACTTCAATGGTGCTACGCTCTGAAAACCTAATTAAGAAGTATGGCAAGCGTACGGTGGTAAATGGCGTTTCGTTTGACGTAAAACAAGGCGAAATCGTGGGATTGCTCGGGCCGAATGGTGCGGGCAAGACGACCTCGTTCTATATGACTACGGGCTTGGTCGTACCTAATGGCGGACGCATCTTCATTGACGATCAAGAAATCACGAAAGACCCTGTCTACAAACGTGCGCAAAAGGGCATTGGCTACTTGGCACAAGAGGCTTCCGTATTCCGCAAGATGAGCGTGGAGGACAACATTGCTTCTGTGCTTGAGCTCACAGGTCGCTCGAAGGAATATCGCCGCGAGAAATTGGAGAGTCTTATCAGTGAGTTCCGCTTGCAAAAGGTGCGTAAGAACTTGGGCGATCAACTTTCAGGTGGCGAACGCCGCCGTACTGAAATAGCCCGTTGCTTAGCCATCGACCCTAAGTTTATTATGTTGGACGAACCCTTTGCAGGTGTCGACCCTATCGCCGTTGAAGACATTCAGTACATCGTGTGGAAACTGAAAGACCGCAACATCGGAATCTTGATTACCGACCACAACGTTGAAGAGACGCTCTGCATTACCGACCGTGCCTACTTGCTCTTTGAAGGACGCATCTTATTTCAAGGCACGCCTGAAGAGTTGGCCGCCAACCAAGTGGTGCGCGATAAGTATCTTACCAATAGCTTTAAGTTGCGCAAAAAGGACTTTCAGACGATGAGCCGCGAAAGGGAATAAACTGCAAAACGACTTAAAGTTTAACGTTTTAAAGTTATAAGGTTATAAAGTTAGCCTTGTTGATTATCAACGTGATGTGACTTTATAACCTCATAATCAACAAACTAAAAACAGATTTATTAGGACACCCCTTAAAAGGGAACGAAGCATCTTAATTGGGGGCGACGCGTCCTCGCGTCGGCATTGCCAAGATGGGGTTCAATGCTCCAACTTGGCAATAAAAGTATATTTTCTCCACCCCTCACTTTCTTGATTTATTACATTCTATCTATATGTTACTATCTACCTTATTATCACTTTCACTTGCCGCCACTACGAGCGACACACTGGTGGTTAAAACCGCGCAAATGGAAGGTCCCTACACACTATACACTCCCTTCGTCACGGATTCGCTCAACATGAAGGGACAAGCCATCGACCCCAACGAAGCGCTCAACAAAAACGCTGCGCTTATCGAAGCTACTCACGTGGCAGCTACTCCGATTGAACAAGGTTTCCACTTTACTGTGGGCGCTGATAGTCTGTCTACCCTACGCGTTGTACGCTTTAACGTTCAAGCTGCTCACTATACCAAAGCTCGCGTCGAGGTGAATGGCCTTAGCCATTACAAACTCTACGTTGACGGTAAGGAGTGTGGTGATAAGCAATTAAAACTTGCGCCAGGCCGTGCAGAGTTGGCTTTACTCTTGTTATCAAATAAGGAAAGTAAAGACTCTTTTGACGTAAGGGTAATTGGCGACAATTTAACCGACGTACAAGTCAACGCTATGGGCAAGCGCCCCTTTACCATTGGTCAGCAGACTTGGGGCGACCACTACCGCAGCGTAGCTCTGTCGCCCTCTGGCAAGTACTTAGTCACCATTAGTTATTACACGAAGAAGGACGGCAAAGCACAATACACGACTACCCTTACCGAAGTGGCTACGGGTCGTGAATTGCTCCACCGCAATGAATATGTAGCACTCGATTGGCTCTACAATCGCGATGTACTCTACTATACGCGCCAAAGCGGTACGGGAAAGGAATTGGTACTCTTCACTCCTGCCAATGGCAAGGAGAAGGTAATTGCGGAGCATCTGCCCGATGGTGGATTTAGCCTTTCGCCTAAAGAGGACTATATTATCTTCAATCGAAATGAGGAGGGCAAACCTTCTAAAGACGGATTGAAGCGCATTGAAGAACCCGACGACCGCATGCCGGGTTGGCGCAACCGCAATAGCCTTTGGCGTTACGATCTCAAAACCGGACTCATGCAGCGCCTCACCTTCGGTTCTGCCAGTGTCAGCATGGCAGACATATCGGCCGACGGGAAATACCTATTATTACAATATCAACGCAGCGACGTGAGCAAATTGCCTATGTATCGCACCACCTTTGTGCGCATGAACGCTTACACGGGCGAGGCTGAAACGCTCATGGCCGACACGACGTTTATCAATAGTGCGCGTTTCTCACCCAACGGACAGCAACTGCTCATTTCGGCCTCTCCTGCCGCCTTTGCTGGCATTGGCAGCGAAGTGAAAGAGGGACAGATACCACAAGGTTTTGACTACCGCCTTTACCTCTACGACATTGCTTCGAAGAAGACTACACCCGCGCTACGTCAGTTTACACCCTCGGTGGCTGACTTTATGTGGAACGCAGGCGATGGTCAAATATATTTTACTGCCGACAATCGCATGGGACGCTCCTTCTTCCGTCTCAATCCCAAGACGCTGCAAGTCGTTAAATATGAATTGCCCGTCACTTACGTGCAGGACTTTTCTCTCGCCACCAACGCAAAGTCTGCTCCTCGCCTGGTATTCTTTGGTCAAACACCACAGCGTGCACGCGATATGTACACCTGTGAACTGAACAAGACAAAACCAACCACACGACGCATCGGCAGCATCAACTTTGACGAAATATACAAAGACGTAGCCATTGCGCCCAGCACCAGTTGGCAATTCAAGGCTACACGTGGCGACTCTATTGACGGTTTCTACTTGTTGCCTCCCAACTTCGATAGCAGCAAGAAGTATCCAATGATTGTTTACTACTATGGTGGCTGCTCACCCTCGTCTAACTTGTTAGAATCGTGGTATCCGTTCCAAACTTTTGCCAGTCAAGGCTACGTCGTTTACGTGCTCAACCCCAGCGGCACAACGGCCTACGGACAGGAGTTTGCAGCTCGTCATGTCAACACGTGGGGAAAAGAGTCGGGCGACGACATTATACAAGGTGTAAAGGAGTTCTGCAAGGCTCATAGTTTTGTTGATAGTAAACACATTGGTTGTATCGGTGCCTCTTACGGTGGCTTTATGACGGAATACTTACAAACGAAGACTGACATCTTTGCGGCAGCTATCTCTCACGCGGGCATTAGCAACATTACGAGCTATTGGGGCGGCGGCTATTGGGGGTACTCTTACGGCGAAACGGCTCAGTACGGCAGTTTTCCTTGGAATAATCCCGACCTTTATGTGAAGCAATCGCCCTTGTTTAATGCCGACAAGATTCATACCCCCTTGTTACTTCTACATGGCACGGCCGACACCAACGTGCCGACCAACGAGAGCCAACAACTTTACAATGCACTGAAGATATTGGGCCGCGACGTAACTTACGTTCAAGTGGAAGGCGAGAACCACGTCATCACCGACTACAACAAACGCCTTGCTTGGCTCAATGTCATCTACGCTTGGTTTGCTAAGTATCTACAAGGCAACGATGCTTGGTGGAAGGCATTGGACTTATAATAGCGAACTTCGCGTTTTAATGTAATGAGGTTAAGTAGGTCTTCAAAATTAGTTTATAACCTCATAACCTCAAGACTAAGAACAGATTACCCCATGTTACTCGACATCACTCTTCGCCTTTTCATCGCCATGCTACTAGGTGGTAGCATAGGCATTGAGCGCGACTACCGTTCGAAGGAAGCGGGCTTTCGCACGCACTTCTTGGTGGCCTTAGGTAGCGCACTGTTTTGCATCGTTTCACAATACGGCTTTGGCTTCGACTTGAAGGACTCCTCACGTGTGGCAGCACAAGTGGTATCGGGCATTGGCTTCTTAGGTGCTGGCACGATTATCTTCCAAAAGAACGTAGTACGCGGACTCACCACGGCAGCCGGCCTATGGGTGACAGCTGCCATTGGATTGGCTTGCGGCACGGGCATGTTTGCCGCAGCAGCTGTCACTACCATTATGGTTATTCTTGGACTTGAAGTGATTGTTTACTTCATTCCACGCTTTGGCAATACGACGGTCGACATCTCGTTCACCTCCACGTCAAAGGAACAAATCCGCCAATTCATCTCTTTGGCCAAGAAGGAGGGCATGGACATTTATTCTTACGAACTCAAAGAACGATTTGAGAAGGATAAAGAAATCGTGTTTGACGTTGCGCTCGAACTGAAAATGCGCCGACGCAAAGCGAACACGCAATCTCTACTATCATTTACTGACGTATTCCAAAACGTCACCATTACTGCTATTGAATAAACCTACATACAATGAAAAAGAAAAGCATTCTACTGCTCGCCCTTGCCTGCATCACTATGGGCAATGCGGCTAAAGCTCAAAACAACGAGCACTACTATCTGAAATACAACGACGTAGCAAGCAGTCTCAAACTGCTCCCTGCCCCACCCCAACCGGGCAGTGCTTACTTCAACTATGACGAAGCACAATATAAGTGGGGCAAGATGCAACGCATCACGCCACGTGGCAAGCAGGCCTTCGACGATGCTGACCTCAACGAGATGGGACTATCAAGAGCCTTCTCTGAGGCCTTCGGTATTACTATTTCAAAAGAGAATACGCCTGAGATCTACAAACTCATGACACACATGCAGGAAGACGCTGGCGACCTCGCCACGCGCGAGGCGAAGGGTTACTACACACGTATGCGCCCCTTCCTCTTCTTTAAAGAACCGTCACACACGCCCAACGATGAGAAGTGGTTGGCCCCAAATGGTTCTTACCCCTCTGGCCACACTTCGAAGGCATGGGCTGAAGCCTTGGTTTTGGCAGAGATTAATGTTGAACGTCAAAACGAAATCTTAAAGCGTGGTTTTGAAATCGGTCAGAGTCGCGTTATCTGTGGTGTACACTATCAGAGCGACGTTGACGCAGGTCGCGTGGTAGGCAGTGCGCTCGTAGCTCGTCTTCACGCCAACGATGCCTTCAACGCCCAATTGGCCAAAGCCAAAAAGGAATTTGCCAAACTCATGAAAGAGGGCAAAATCAAAAAGGCTGGAGAGTAGGAAATGTGCAAATGTGAGAATGTGAGAATGTGTAAATATAATAATGACTTAAAAATTTTAACTGCACATTCACAACGCATTTGCACATTTGCACATTCGCACATTTACACATTTACTAAGCATGCAAGGATTTTACACCATATTACTTCTTATCTGTTCTAACATCTTCATGACCTTCGCGTGGTACGGCCACCTAAAGCTACAAGAGGCGGGCATTAGCCGCAACTGGCCACTCATTGCCGTTATACTCTTCTCATGGGGAATCGCTCTCTTCGAATACATGTGTCAAGTACCCGCCAACCGCCTTGGCTTTATTGACAACGGAGGACCCTTTAGTCTTATTCAACTCAAAGTAATACAAGAGGTGGTATCACTCATCGTATTTACCGTCGTCGCCACGTTTATGTTTAAAGGTGAAGCTTTTCACTGGAACCACATTGCAGCCTTTGCCTGCTTAGTGGCTGCTGTCTACTTCGTATTTATGAAATAAGCACGCTATGACTGAACAAAAGAAGTTATGCCCTGAATACCAACTCCACCGTCGGCTACAAAAGCAAATGAGAGAGGTTATCAAAGAGTTTTCTCTCATTCAACAAGGCGATCGCATACTTATCGGACTGTCAGGCGGCAAGGACTCTCTCTCCTTGCTCGACCTCTTAGGAGAGCGTATGGCACACAGCAATCATTACTTCAGCGTTGAAGCCCTCCACGTCAGAATGCGTAACATTCACTATGCCTCTGACGCCAGCTACTTACAAGCACAATGTGATAAGTGGCGCATTCCATTTCACCTCGTTGAAACGGGGTTTGAACCCGACCGCAACGAAAAGCGCACGCCTTGCTTCTTATGTTCGTGGAACCGTCGAAAGGTGCTCTTCACCGAAGCGCAACGTTTGGGCTGTAACAAAATAGCCTTAGGACATCATCAGGACGACATCTTGCGCACGGCACTGATGAACCTTACGTTTAACGGAACGTTCTCTACCATGCCTGTACGCATCAGTATGCGTAAGTTTGACATGACGATTATTCGCCCTTTAGCACACATGGCCGAGGCCGACCTCAAACGTTGGGCCGAAATACAGGATTACCACCCCGTTGACAAGGTATGTCCCTTTGACGGTGTGTCAAACCGCACTAACATACAACAAGTGACCACTGCGCTCGAAGCGCTCACCCCCAACTATCGCTACAACCTCTGGCATGCGCTACTCAAAGCTGGAGCGTTGGTGGAGTGAATAGATGATGCTTTAACTCAAACTGCAATCTGTCTGCCCTTACGTAACACGTGCTTTCCAACACACGTTACGTAGGGGCAGCCTTGATTGCAGTTGGTTTACTACAAATTCCTTACAAACTAATACCATATTCATGCTTTATCTCGTCCATAACGAAAGTGCTTTCAAGCGAACCGAGGTGGGGAATGGTGCCTAACACGTTTAGCACAAACTCTTGATAGTACTTCATGTTGGGCGCATGAATCTTTAATAAGTAATCATACTGTCCCGAAATGTTGTAACACTCTGTCACTTCGGGAATGTCCTTTACCATTCGGTTAAAGTCGGCCGCAATGTCGCGCCCTAAACGATTCATCTTTACTTGACAGAACACCACAAAACCCTGATTTAACTTTTCAGCATTCAGCACAGCTACGTACCTATCTATAATGCCGTCACGCTCCAAACGCTTCACGCGTTCAAAGACAGGCGTTGTACTTAGGTTGACTCGTGCCGCCAATTCTTTGGTCGTTAGGCGTGCATTGCGCTGCAACTCCCGCAATATTTGCAAGTCTGTAGCATCAATAGAATATTTTTCTGTAGAGGAAACGATTTGTGCCATATTTGTTAGTAGTTTTTCTATTTAACAACGCAAAAGTAGTAACGTTTTCCTACCTTTCAAAATTATTTGGTGGTTTATTCCAAACTCCGTAACTTTGCAATCGAAAAATAACGACAAAAGAGTGATACGCAGTACAAAGTAACCTACTTGTCTACTCGTTAACTCGTCACCCCAGAAACAATTAAAAAACAATAACTATGAGCGAACAGAAATACCACTTCGAGACACTTCAAGTACACGTAGGCCAAGAACAGCCCGACCCCGCAACCGACGCACGCGCTGTGCCTATTTACCAGACTACCTCTTACGTGTTCCGCAACTCACAACACGCTGCCGACCGCTTCGCTCTTCGTGATGCAGGCAACATTTATGGCCGTTTGACCAACTCTACGCAAGGCGTTTTTGAAGACCGCGTTGCTGCACTTGAGGGTGGTGTTGCAGGTTTGGCTGTAGCCAGTGGCGCAGCTGCTGTTACTTACGCACTGCAAAACATCGTATTGAATGGTGACCACATCGTTGCTGCCGACAACTTGTATGGTGGTTCGTTCAACCTCATTACACACACTTTGGCTAGTCAGGGCATCACACATACCATTGTTAACGTAAATGATACCGCTGCCCTCGAAGCCGCTATTCAGCCCAACACAAAAGTAATATATGCCGAGACGTTCGGCAACCCCAACTCTGACGTGACCAACCTCGAAGCCGTAGCCGAGGTGGCACATCGTCACAACATACCTTTCATTGTCGACAATACCTTTGGCACTCCTTACCTCATTCGTCCTATCGAACATGGTGCCGACATCGTAGTTCACTCAGCTACAAAGTTCATCGGTGGCCACGGTTCAAGCCTCGGTGGTGTAATCGTTGACGGTGGCACATTCGATTGGAAAGCCAATGCCGACAAGTTCCCCACTTTGGCAAAGCCCGACCCCTCTTATCATGGTGCCGTATTTGCCGATGTAGCTGGTAAGGCTGCCTTTGTTACACGTATTCGCGCCGTTGTACTTCGCGACACGGGTGCCACTATCTCTCCCTTCAATGCCTTTATCTTGTTGCAAGGTCTCGAAACGCTTTCATTGCGTGTAGAACGCCACGTCGAAAATGCACTGAAGGTAGTTCAATTCTTGGCCAACCACCCCAAGGTGGCAAAAGTCAACCACCCCTCATTACCCAACCACCCCGACCACGCTCTCTACGAGAAGTACTTCCCCAATGGCGGTGGTAGCATTTTCACCTTCGAGGTGAATGGCGACAAAGATGCTGCATGGCGCTTCTGCGATAGCTTGAAGATATTCTCTCTCCTTGCCAACGTAGCCGACGTGAAGAGTTTGGTTATCCACCCCTACACTACTACTCACTCACAAATGACGCCCGAAGAATTGGCTCAGCAGCACATCACGCCGTCAACCATTCGCTTGAGCATTGGTATCGAACACATTGACGACATCATCGCCGACCTCGACCAGGCTCTCGCACAAGTATAACGTCCTTTTGTTGACGAGTTGACGAGTTAACATGTAAGTTCGTTACAAACGACAAAATCTCTATTTAGTCCTCTAAGGTAAGCAGACAGTTCAGCTACTTTTCATTCATCATAGTTTGAGAAGTGCTAACTGTCTGTTTTTTTGTTTTCTCATGCTAAAATCGTAACTTTGCCCCTACTAAAGATGAACCAAGAATATGCAAGAAAACAAAAGATACAGTCTCTTAATCTCTGGTGGCGTTGATAGTGCCGTAGCTTGCCACCTTATGTGTGAGCAAGGACTCAAGCCCGACCTCTTTTACATCAAGATTGGTATGCAAGGCGAAGGCACTTCATGCTCTGCCGAAGAAGACATCGAACTTTCTACTCTTACGGCTAAGAAGTATGGACTTCACCTCGACATCATCGACCTTCAGCAGGAGTATCACGACCGCGTAACAGCTTATGTAGTCGAACGCGTAAAGCGTGGCCTCACGCCCAACCCCGATGTCATGTGCAACCGACTTATCAAGTTTGGCGCTTTCGAAGAGAAAGCGGGTCATGACTATGACTACATCGCTACGGGCCACTATGCACAGACCTATCACGACCCCACTGACGGCCAACTCTATTTAGCTCCAGCTCCCGACCCAGTCAAAGATCAATCAGACTTTCTTTCACAACTGACTGACATGCAGGCCGAAAAGCTCTGCTTCCCCATTGGTCACTTACTCAAGCACGAAGTACGCGAGATAGCCGATCGCGAACGTTTAGCTCCTGCCCACCGTCGCGATAGTCAAGGCATCTGCTTCTTAGGCAAAATCAACTACAATGACTACCTACGTATGCTGCTTGGCGAGCGTGTGGGCAACGTCGTTGAACGCGAAACGGGTCGCATTATCGGTCAGCACAAAGGCTATTGGTTCCACACCGTTGGCCAGCGCAAAGGACTCGGCTTAGGTGGTGGCCCATGGTTCGTAACCGACAAAGACATTGAGCAAAACATCGTCTACGTGTCACACACCGATGCTTGCCACGGTTTGTACGGCAACGAGTTTCACCTTACAGGTTTCCACTTCATCACAGCCGACCCTTGGAAGGGTGCCAACGAAGTAGACATACTCTTCAAGATACGTCATACAGAGCGTCCACGTCCGGGTCACCTATCGCGCCAAAGCGATGGTCGCTTCCTCATCACCTCACCCACTCCCGTTCAAGGCATTGCCCCTGGTCAGTTCGGTGTACTCTACACCGCTGACGGCAAGATCTGCGCTGGTAGTGGAGAGATTAGATTCTAACACTAAGGACAAACTGCAATTTGAAAGTCTCTTCCCCTACCCCCTCCGACCGGAGAGAGGGTTAGGGGGAGAGACTTTCTATTTGTCGTTTTTCACCCCAATTGGGTATTGCCCTACCCCGCTTTTATACGTTCCTTTGCAACCGTAAATAAGACACTGTTTTAACTAAAAGATTTAACCACTATGACAGGAATATTTTACGGCAGCACAACAGGCTGCACCGAACAAGTGGCCAACACTTTGGCTCAGACTTTAGGCATCGCGGCCAACGACATTCACAACGTAGGCACAACAGCTGCCACCGAAGTTGCACAATACGACACCCTTTTGTTAGGTTCATCAACTTGGGGATGTGGCGACTTGCAAGACGATTGGTACGACTTTATCGATGCCCTTTCAGCCACCGACTTAACTGGCAAGAAGGTAGCGCTTTTTGGTTGTGGCGATAGCGACTCTTATCCCGACACTTTCTGCGGAGCCATTGCCCAAATCTATGATGCTTTGCAAAACACAAACTGCACCTTTATTGGCGCCTATGCCCCCACCGACTACAACGTTACCGATTCTGACGTTTGTCGCGATGGTCTTTTCGTAGGCCTTGCTATTGACGAGAGTGATAGCGATGATAAAAACCAAGCACGCATTGCCACTTGGTGTGAAGCAATCAAAAGCGAACTATCATAAAAAAAGGAACATCACCATGTGTGCTGAAGACTTCTCTCGTTTCGACTCACTCAAGCTATTCATGCACCAAATTTACGAATATCGCAAAGGTGTTCGACAATTAGTGCTTTGCACCATGTCGAGTGAGTGTGCGGCCATTATGCGCCAGCGCCTTAGCGAACAGCAGATAGCCTACCTTGAGCAACCCGTTTCGGCTAACAAACTCAACCTTTACTTTGGCAACGAAGTATGCCTTAACGTGGTGCGCACCTTCATTAGCAAACCCATGCATGCCCTCACCCCAGCCGAGGACTTTATGCTTGGCACCATGTTGGGTTACGACCTTACCGCCCAATGCGTCCGCTTTTGCAAACGCAGCCAATGCGTTGGAGCATAAATACAAACAAATCTCCTCACAAAAGATTTAATACTTCTTTTGTGAGGAGTTTTTGTTTTGCTTATAAGATAAAACCCTTAGGTACACCGTCAGGGACATTTACTCTTCGTGTTAATCGCAAACAGTACAGGACTTATTATTTTTATGACAAAAATAAACTGCAATTTGTCTGCCTAATTGGGGGGCTAATTGGGGGGCGGGTTTTTAACCCGCGGCAGCAGCATGTAGCTTATGGTCGCTTAGCAACTATAAGTAGATGTTCAAGCCTGCTGCTGCCGCGGGTTAAAAACCCGCCCCCCAATTAGGCAGATAAATTGCAGTTTAGCTTAAAGAGTTTCACACTTTTCCTTTTCATTGCGCTCACCTTGCACTATCTTTACATAAGATAGGCGGCGGCTCGGCAATGAAAAGAAAAATTGCATTTTCCTTTTCATTGCGCTCACCTTGCACTATCTTTGCAATAACAAAAGAAAATATTATGAAACAAATACTTCCCCTTCTTCTAGCACTCTCGCCACTTTGTACGTGGGCTGAAGATACGCCTCCTAATGATTATACGAACCATCTTGACTATGAGACGGAAGGCTATACGCTTACAGCTAAAAACTCGGACAACAAATTCCTACAAAAGATGCAACCCAGCATAAAGTTTGGGGGTTACATCATGGGCAAATATAGCATTAGCGACCAAAAGCATAAAGATACAAACGGGGGGTTCGACCTTCGCTTTATCCGACTTTACCTCGATGGTCACGTTTATCGCGACTTCTACTACAAACTCCAAATGGAGGTGAATGATGCTCCAGGTGACAACAAAGGGCCTCGCGTGCTTGATGCCTTTATGGAATGGCAAAAGTATGACTGTTTCCGCGTAAAGTTAGGACAGTTTAAGCGTTCGTTTGGATTTGAGAACCCGATGAGCCCCTTAGCCATTGGTATGGGTTCTTATTCGCAAGCTACGATGAAGTTGGCCTCTATCAACGACCGCAATGGCGAAGGCAGCTATAATAAGAGTTCGGGACGCGATTTGGGTCTGCAAGTGCAGGGCGACTTGTTGCCAGCCTCTGATGGTCACAAGTGGGTGCACTACCAAGTGGGCGTATTTAATGGTCAAGGCATTAACCATACGGACAAGAACAAGCATAAAGACGTGATTGGCGGCATGTGGATCTCACCCGTAAAGAACCTTTGCATCGGTGGCTTTGGTTGGAATGGCAAATATACGAACGAGAAGTATAACGCTGCTGATCCCAAAAGTCTGAAAGACGTAAAGCGCGTTCGCTGGGGAGCTGGCCTAAAATATGAAAGCGATTGGACAGTGCGCGGTGAATATATGAGTTCGTATGGTGGTGTAGTGACCGATGCTACTGCCCCCACCCACTCTGACGCTTGGTATGCTACGGTGGGAGTACCTATTATTAAGGGACTTAAGATATACGGTCGCTACGATTGCTATCGAAACGATAAGCGCTCTTGGCAATCACTTTGTGCGAACTACGGTCTGTCGGGGAATTATACTTTAGGTAAGAACCTCATTTTCCAACTCAACTACACCTTTACTGACGACCGCTCAGCACGACACGCTGCAACACCAAAAGACGCACACTACAACACGTTTGACGTACAGGTGACGGCACGCTTCTAACACATAAACTATTCTAAAACTGACACTCTTATGGGCGAATTAAACAATCACAATGCTGAGCGCAACGACTTCATTCATGCGCTATTGGCTATCTATCACAATGAACACGTGCGCCCTACTGACAATGAGGCGCACAAATTGGCCGACTTTATTACCAGCGCCATTGCCACTGACGAAACGTTAGTACGCAACGAGTTTGGACTTAATAAAGTGGTCATGGCCATGAAGGCAACTTGTCTTGCCGTCCAAGAAATTGGTCTGCGCGGACACGCCTTGACGGCTTATATGCTTCGCGCCGTGGTGCGAACGAATGAGCAATGCAGCGTCGTGGAACGCTTCTTTGGAAAAGACGTGGCCAATACGCTTCGCGGCTTCTTGCGCGTCGAATCAATTGAGGTGAAGACGGAGGCGATGCGAACGGACAACTTCCGCAACCTCTTGATAGCACAAGCAGGCGATATGCGTATTATACTGATGCTCATCGCTGATAGCGTCAACCTCATGCGCCACATCAAAGACACGGAGAATGTCAGTGCACAACAGCGGGTAAGCACGGAAGCGGCTTATCTGTATGCTCCCTTAGCTCACAAGCTGGGACTTTACAAACTGAAGAGCGAGTTGGAGGACTTGAGCCTTAAATACTTAGAGCACGACGCTTACTACATGATTAAGGACAACCTTAATGCTACGAAGCGCTCACGCGATGCCTACATCGAACGCTTCATCGCTCCTATTCGCCAAATGCTTGATGCAGAAGGGTTGCGTTATCACATGAAGGGACGCACCAAGAGTATTCACTCTATTTGGCAGAAGATGAAGAAGCAGCAATGCGGCTTCCACGGGGTATATGACTTGTTTGCGATACGCATTATCCTCGATTCGCCATTGGCTAAAGAAAAGGAGCAATGCTGGAAGGTTTTCTCGCTCATTACCAATAAGTACGAGAGCAATCTGAAGCGACTGCGCGACTGGCTTACCGTGCCGAAGAGTAATGGTTACGAGAGTTTGCACATAACCGTTAAAGGCCCCGAAGACAAATGGGTGGAGGTACAAATACGCACCGAGCGCATGGACGAGATAGCCGAACACGGTTTAGCTGCTCACTGGCGTTATAAGGGCGTGAAGAGCAGCAGCGGAGGCGTTGACTCTTGGTTGGCCGACATTCGTTCTGCACTCGAAACGGGCAATGAGGGATTGCTCACGCAAAGCCTCAGTTCGGACTTAAAAGAACAGGACGTCTACGTATTCTCACCCAAGGGCGACCTTTATCGCCTACCGCCTCACTCTACTGTGCTCGACTTTGCTTACACGATTCACACGGGGGTGGGCAATCGCTGTGTGGGCGGACGCATTAACGGCAAGAACTACCCGATACGACAGGAATTGGAGAGCGGACAGACAGTCGAGATCTTGACTTCTAATACGCAAAAGCCTAAATCGGAGTGGATTAACATTGCTCAGAGCAACCACGCTCGCTCAAAGATACGCGCTGCTGTGCGCGAAATCTCTGCTGGCGAAACAGCCTTGGGTAAGGAGACGCTTGAGCGCAAGATGCGCAATCGAAAACTTGACTGGGACGAGGCGTTGGTTAATCAATTGATTAAGAAGTTAGGCTACAAAGAGAGTTTCGACTTCTTCAAAGCCTTGGCCGATGACAAGGTGGACATCAACCGTGTAATCGATACTTATATCGAGCTTGGAAAGCGTGAACAGGGTATTGCCGAAAGGGCTGCCGTGCGTTCGGCCGAAGAGTTTAGTCTTGACAGCGAAATCGCACAAAAGGCGAAAGGCGAACAGGACGAATTGGTGATTGGCCGCGACTTGAAGGGATTAGACTATCAATTGGCGCGTTGTTGCAACCCCGTCTATGGTGACGACATCTTTGGGTTCGTTACGGTCAGTGGCGGTATCAAGATTCACCGCACGAGTTGCCCCAACGCTCCTGCCTTGCGCGAGCGCTTTGGCTATCGCATCGTCAAAGCTCGTTGGGCAGGCAAAGGACAAGGCTCTTACCCCATTACGCTTCACGTGGTGGGGCAAGACGATTTGGGCATTGTCAACAACATTACCTCTATCATCTCGAAGGAGGAGCACATCATGCTGCGCAGTATCAATATCGACTCGCACGACGGTCTCTTCTCAGGCATATTGACCATTCTTGTTGACGATACGCAACGCCTCACGGGATTAATCAAGAAACTTCGCACTGTCAAAGGGGTAAAGGCCGTCAGCCGAAGCTAACCCCATAATCACGCTATGTTATCATGGCCTTTAAAACATATCAAGTCAGTTAGGACGATTCTTATAGTCGGCCTATGGCTTGGTATGTTTTTTTATGCCTCCGCGCAAAAGGCCCACCCCGAGGAACTTATCTTTTCGTTTGTTGATAGCATCAACACAGTATTGAAGAACACCAATCAGATTAGCAACGATGAGTGTAGCCTTTCGATCTACTTGCGGCACAATATGTACACACACCGCAATGGGGTCATTGTACGCTTTATTCCGCGTATGCCTCGATTGGAACGCGGAACAAACGAATACGTCACTGAGGCTCAACTGCAGCTGCAACTCCGTCCGCCAGGTGAGGTGGACTGCAAAGTTGTGGCCTTTCACTCTACAGCTCGTTACTTGCGTCCTGAAAGGTTCTCTGCTATGGGACGTTTTAACTTCCAAATTTATCAGTCCAAACTCTTTATTGACCAACTGCTCAATCCTTTCAATCGACGCAATCGTAAGTTTTACCGCTACGAATATGCGTTTACGCACATAGGTAATGATACGTTGCCCACCACTATGCGCGTAAATATTCACCGTCGATTTAACAATGAAGAGTTAGCCTATGGCTATGCCGACGTTGATGTGAAGACGGGAGCCGTTACGAACTTTCTACTCCACTTCAACTATCAGCTACAAAACATTACGATTAACGCGCGTATGGGCAAGCAAGGTTACGACCAATTGGTACCTCAACGAATGCGTATCGTTTCGGACTTTAAGTTATTGGGCAACAGAGTGTTCGAAACGACCGACCTCTTTGCGCAGCACTCTTTTATGTGTCCTGTTCGTATTAATCATAAGAAGAAAAATCGCTTTGACCTAACGACGCTTTGCGCGCTGCGCATTGACACAACGCAAGTCAACACCTCCGCCGAATACTTTGACTCAATACGTCCTATGGCACTGCGTAAGGCGGAAGAAGCACAATTCAAAGAGCATTATAACGAAGTGAACGATACGATCTCTCGTTTTGCCTTGCCAGCTGACTTGGCACAAACTGGATTTACGCCGCGCAAGACATTCTTTAATAAGAAGAACACGCAAAACATTTTGCTTTCTTCTCATCGCTTCAACCTAACCAGCAATGGCAATACGAGCGTTAAACTTCCACCTCTCATCACTCCTTCCATGGTGCAATGGAGCAAGACGAAGGGGGTGTCAATCAAGACGAACATTCACTTTAGCTTCAGTCCACGACGTAAAGCGCAACAGGAACTTATCAACTTCACGCCAAGCATTGGTTATAGCTTTAAACAGAAACAAATCTATTGGAACCTTCCGTTACTATTTCATATATTGCCCTATTATAATGGTCTCCTATCATTTAAGGCTGGCGGAGGGTCACATTATTATAACAACCACCAAGCCAACGAACTGCGCAACCAACTGAAAGGGCATTCTAACTTTGACTCACTTCAAAGCGTCATCAATCGTTACGGCTTTAACGACTACTTAGACACTTACGCCTCTACGCAATTAAGCCTTTCGCCCCACCCTGGACTTACACTTACCTTTGGAGCGTGCTTTAGCAGACGCGTATTAATTAATTGGAACAAATTAGCAGCTGACGCTCAACTTCAGCATTATATCAGCTCAATCGGACCGAGCGTTCAGCTGGAGTGGACACCCGCCCAATATTATTATCGACAAGGGCGCAGACGCCTACCACTCTACTCACGCTACCCTACCTTCATCGTCAACTACGAGAGAGGATTAGGACTTCAAGGACAGTCGTCACAATTTGAAAAGGTGGAAGGCGAAGTGCGTTATCGACTTCCCTTATATGCCTTACGCACGCTCTACTTTAGAGCCAACGCGGGTGTTTACACCAAGCGCGGCAAGGATTGCTTTATCGACTACGACTTCTTTCGTTTCAACTACTTGCCTCATGGTTGGACGGACGAGTTGACGGGAGAGTTTCAGCTATTGAGTGCCCGTTGGTACAACGAATCGCGTTATTACATTCAGTGTACCAGTGCCTACGAGAGTCCGATGATGTTGCTATCACGCCTACCAGGCATCTCACGCATTGTGCAAAAGGAGCGCATTTATCTCAACCTACTTTCTGTCAAAGCCTTAGGATTGTATGCGGAATTAGGTTACGGCATAAGCACTCACCTTCTCGACCTCGGTCTCTTCACAGGCATCTCGCACGACAAGTCCCTCAACTTTGGTTGCAAGGTGATACTCAAGAGTCCTTAATACTGAGAGATAAACTGCAATCTATCGGCCTAATTGGGCAGATAAATTGCTGCTTAATCCATTATTTTTCCTTTCCTTATTTGTGTTCTATTTATCTTCAAAAATAGTAGCTACTCCTTTATGAAGTGAAAAAACAAAAGTGAAAGCGTTGCCTTCTGATTTTGAAGTCGTAACTTTGTGGCGATTAGAACAATAAATTTGTGATAAGAACGTTCACGTTGTAGTGAATAAAGACAATAAAAGAGTATTGACGTACAAATCATCTTGAATGTTTCGAATAAACTATACGATTAGCGTCCTCTTGCTTTTGCTATTGTTGGCAAGTTGCGGGAGTGCTGATAAATCTATAAAAAAAGGCGATGCTGCTTTGGCACTCGGTGAGTATGCCGAGGCTGCGGGGCAGTATAAGCGAGCTTATAGTCAAACGCCGACCAAGGAGCGAACGAAGCGCGGTGCAATAGCTTATAAGATGGCCGATGCTTATAGTCGGTATGGCAACATAGCGCGCGCTGTTGGCGCTTACCAAAATGCCGTGCGCTATCGTTATACTGATACACTGACGTACCTCAAGTTAGGTGATGCCTTGCGCATACAAGGTAACTATAAAGCTGCACAGACGGCCTATCAAGCCTATCTCGACTCGTTTCCTGGCGATAAGCACGCTGAGCAAGCAATTGCCAGCTGTCTGAGTGCGCCAGCGGAGAAAAAGAAAGGCTCGGCCTATACGGTAAAGTTGTTTAACCAATTTAATGGTTCGCGTGCAGATTATAGTCCGGCTTATATGGGCATTGATGCGCAACAATTGTATTTCACTTCAACGCGCCAACAGGCAAAGGGCGATGTGAGTGGCATTACGGCAACGAAGAATGGCGACATCTTCTTTAGCAAGAAAGATGAAAAAGGAAAGTGGAAACTAATAGAGGCCGTAGAGGGAGAGGTGAATACCGACTTCGACGAGGGCGCTTGCTCCTTTACGCAAGACGGAAAGACCATGTACTTTACGGTATGTCGTACCGACCCATCTTATCCGCGCATGGCAGAGATATGGACATCGCAGCGCACAGATGCAAAGTGGGGCAAGCCCACTCAGTTGACGATATCGGCCGATACGCTATCATCTTATGCCCACCCCGCTGTATCGCCCGATGGCCGTTGGCTTTATTTCACCTCAGACATGCCAGGCGGACAAGGTGGACTTGATCTATGGCGAGCAGAGTTGAGCGATAAACATGGAGTGGGGAGATTGGAAAATTTAGGACCACAGATAAACACTGAGGGGAATGAGTGCTTTCCCGCTTTCCGTCCCGATGGTGAACTCTACTTCTCAAGCGATGCGGGTGCTAACAATATGGGCGGTTTGGATCTCTATCGAGCACGCGAAGATAGCGTTACAAAGCAGTGGACGGTCGTACACCTGCCGTCGCCTATGAACTCTAATGGTGATGATTTTGGTATCACGTTTGAGGGCTTACATAATCGCGGTTTCTTCTCCTCCAATCGTGCTACAGGAGGACGAGGCTGGGATAAGATATACGAGTTCTCCTACCCAGAAGTGCTACAAAGCGTGAAGGGGTGGGTGTATGAGCAAGATGGTTATGAATTACCCAAGGCTGTAGTCTACATGGTAGGCAGTGACGGTACGAATGAAAAGGTGAGCGTATTGTCTGACGGCTCTTTCGAAAAGCCATTAAAGCCAGGCGTTAGCTATCTCTTCTTGGCTACCTGTCAAGGTTACTTAAACGTACGCAACGAATTGCGCGCTGATACGGCAGAGGTAGAGAAGCAACACGTGTTGCAGTTTGCGCTGCCCAGCATATCTTCTCCCGTATTGGTTCGTAATGTGTTCTACGAGTTTGATAAAGCTAATTTGACCGAAAACTCATGCGAAGCTTTAGACCGCTTGACAAAGATGCTGAAAGAAAATCCGAACGTGACGATAGAACTTTCTGCCCATTGCGACTATCGTGGCAATGCTGATTACAACCTAAAACTTTCGCAACGTAGAGCAGAGAGCGTCGTGCGTTACTTAACAGAACATGGTATTGCGGCAGATAGACTTACGGCACGAGGATATGGAAAGGAAGTGCCGAAAGTGGTAAATAAAAAGCTTACCGAAACGTATCCGTTCCTTCATACGAACGACACGCTAACAGTGGCTTACATATTAAAATTGCCCAAGGAACAACAAGAGGTGTGCAATGCCTTAAACCGCCGAACTGAGTTCCGTGTGTTGCGTACCACTTATGGATTGTTTGACGAAAAAGGAAATCTAAAGCCCGAAGCACTGCGTAAACCTGAAGAGTAGAGTTGTGGGGTAAAACGAAGAAATCAAATGATAATTATAAAGTTTTTAAATGCCTTCGGGCGTTATTTAATGTTGTTGGGGCGCACCTTCTCGCGTCCCGAACGTATGCGTATGTTTTTGAAACAATACGTAAAGGAAATGGTACAGCTGGGCGTTGACTCAATCGGTATCGTGTTGCTTATCTCCTTCTTTATCGGTGCCGTAATCTGTATTCAGATAAAGCTGAATGTGCAGAGCCCGTGGATGCCACTTTGGGTGTCTGGCTACGTTACGCGTGAAATCATGTTGTTGGAGTTCTCGTCAAGTATTATGTGTTTGATACTTTCGGGTAAGGTCGGTTCAAACATTGCTTCAGAGTTAGGAACGATGCGCACAACGCAACAGATTGATGCGCTTGAGATTATGGGCGTAAATCCTGCGTCGTTCCTCATCCTGCCTAAAATAGTGGGATTGATAACCATTATGCCATTCTTGGTAATCTTTAGTACATTCACTGGTATAATCGGTGCGTATGCAACGGCTTATATCGGACATATTATTACACCGTCAGACCTCACGGCTGGTCTTCAACACTCGTTTACGCAATGGTTCTTCTGGATGGGCGTAATCAAGTCGTTGTTCTTTGCCTTTATCATTTCAAGCGTTTCGTCCTTCTATGGTTATAATGTAGAAGGAGGTAGTATAGAAGTGGGCAAAGCAAGTACCAATGCCGTCGTGTCGTGCTCTATGTTAATCTTATTCTTTGACCTATTCCTTACACAGTTGCTATCATGATCGAAATAAAGAATTTACACAAATCGTTTGATGGGAAAGAAGTCTTGAAGGGAATCACTTCAACATTTGAGAGTGGAAAGACCAACCTTATTATCGGTCAGAGCGGTTCGGGCAAGACGGTGTTAATAAAGAACATCGTTGGCCTATTTGAACCCACGCAAGGAGATGTGCTTTACGACGGACGTAGTTTTATGCAAATGACGAAGCGCGAGCGTGCTTTGCTGCGTAGAGAAATGGGGATGATATTTCAAAATGCGGCCTTGTTCGACTCGATGTCAGTGTTGGAGAATGTAATGTTTCCGCTTGATATGTTCTCTAACGATAGTTATAAGGAACGTTTACGTCGTGCGCAATTCTGCTTAGACCGTGTCAACCTGTCGGACGCTGGGGCAAAGTTTCCTGGCGAAATATCGGGTGGTATGCAGAAACGTGTGGCTATAGCTCGTGCTATTGCGCTCAATCCTAAGTATCTATTCTGTGACGAACCAAACTCAGGTCTTGACCCAAAAACGTCGTTGGTAATTGATGAACTGATACATGATATTACCACAGAGTACAACACGACCACAATTATTAATACGCACGATATGAATTCAGTGATGGGTATTGGTGAACACATACTTTATATCTATCAAGGTCATAACGAGTGGGAGGGCACAAAGGACGATGTTATGTCGTCAGATAATGAACGCCTGAATAGTTTTATATTTGCTTCAGACTTGTTCCGCAAGGTGAAGAAGGTGGAGCAGGAGGGGAAATAGTAAACTGCAATTTGGCTCACATATATCCATACGTTTTCAGTACCTTTGATTTATCTTTCATGTTTCATTTTTCGTTATAAAATAATTGAATATCAGTCATTTAGAAATATGAAACATACGACTTCAATGTTTCACTTTTAGTTTCATGTTTCATTCTTCAAAACACTGAGGGAGCGCTTTCACGCTCCCTCAGTGTTTTTGTTTCGCTCC
This sequence comes from uncultured Prevotella sp., assembly GCA_900540885.1. Lineage (GTDB taxonomy): Bacteria > Bacteroidota > Bacteroidia > Bacteroidales > Bacteroidaceae > Alloprevotella. The sequence goes on along the minus strand of UQHJ01000001.1, from coordinate 49,421 downwards.
CATTGGGTTTTGAAATCGCTCCCACAGTGTTTTTGTTTCGCTCCCTCAGTGTTTTTAGAGTATGAAACATTGAAACTAAAAATGAAACATAAAAGTCGTATGTTTCAGCCTTCGAAAGTATTGATAATCAATAAGTTGAAACATAAAAATGAAACATGAAAGCAAAAAACATCGTAGGTAAAATATACGTAAGCCCAATGCCTATTTAGGACATTCTGAAACATTTCGTAGAGGATTTCAAACTGCAATTTTTAAACGTGAGTAATATATGGTTAACTGAAGTTTCGGATTCAGCCCGCCCTTGCTAAATCCGAAACTTGAGTATTTGAAAATCAGTGTCAAAATTCTTGTTAAGATGGAAGATATACTCTATCTTTGCATAAAATAAAAATGCTTATATTATGACAACATTGACATTAGAAATAGATAGCCCTTCTATCCTAATACATTTGAAAGCTGTGTTAAAGGCAATTCATGGAGTTAAGATATTAAATGTAAACAATGCAGCATCTGATGAAAACATAGATTCAGAACAGCCGAATGATGTAACCATAGCTGCTATGAAAGAAGCTAAAGAGGGCAACGATGCGGGGGTTGTTTGCATGGATAGTTTAGAACGTTTCATGTCTTCAATGAACTGAGTATGAAGGAAGTTCGTAAAACTTCCCAATTCAAGAAAGACTACAAGCGTTTTAGTAAAGACCTTAATAAGGTTAAGTTACTATTCTCAATTGTAGAAAAACTTGCAAAGGGAGAAGATATTCCATCAGAGTTTTAACCTCATCAATTGAAGGGTGAGTGGAAGGACTATATGGAATGTCACGTTGAAGATGATTATCTTCTTATTTGGTACGATAAAGAAGAAAACATTATAAAACTAGTTCGTCTTGGGTCGCATTCATAATTGTTTGGAAAGAGAAAGAAGCGATAACGAACCCATTTTACGAGATATGCTCTGCGCCTTAGTGGGTTGGGTATTCAAAATCCGTATTATTACATTATGTAAGCAGTCAAATTAGGGCTTACCTCTAAAGTTTATATCTATGCGCTGAACAAAAATCTTTAAAATATGTACAGCAACGAAGATTAAGAACGCTTTTATTTCAAGTACCAAACAGAGGCTTTACCTCATGGTCAATCCCTTCAGTCATTTTTCTTGAGCAATAAAGTGCTTACCCACAGCACGCAACAACTCATTTCATTTGGGAAGTGATTTAGGTGCTCAAATGGAAACTATAGTATCATTAGTACGGTGAAGCTTCATGGCAGTTCAGTTTGGAACACCCTTTATAAGTTTTTCAAAAAATCTTTGAGAGTTGCAGAGATTATCCTTCACTCCTACCCTCTTGTATCGGACTGGAGTAGTCCACAATGTGAATTTACAATCGATTTTTTAACAAAGTCAATAAAGGTCGGCACTAAAAAGTGCCTACTCTTTGGGGTATGCCCTAAATTGACTGCTTACAGCTCAATGCCTATTTAGGGCGTTCTGAAACATTTTGTGAGGATTTCAAACTGCAATTTTTAAACGTGAGTAATATATGGTTAATTATTGCAGGAGCATGCAAGGTCGGCAGAAAATCACATAACAGATGATCCCCCCTTTTTTACTAAAGAGGATAGACTCATTCAACAACAAAAAATCAGCTAACTACACACTATTAAATATGTGTAGTTAGCTGATCAGCTTTTAAGACCAAACAAGAAACTTGCTTATCCGTTGTCTGAAATTTGTTGCAAGGCAGCAACATCTAAGAGTTTAATATAACGACCATGCACTTCGACGAGTCCTTCTGAGGCAAAGGTTGAGAGCGTTCGAATAGCATTGCTCGTTGTCATATTCGACAGATTGGCCATGTCTTCACGCGTAATGTGCAAGTCTAAGGTCTCTCCGTCGTTACCATATCCATAGACGTCAAGCAAATCGAGCAGCGTCTCAGCTAAACGTCCGCGTATGTGCTTCTGAGTTATACTAACAATGCGCTGATCTGCCTTGCCTAAGTCGACCGCCAAAGCGTGCATAAAGAAATGACATAACCGCACGTTACGCTCCATCAGACGAAACATGACACGCATTGACACGATTACTATCACGCTCTCTTCAAAAGCTGAAGCACTCGTCACATACGTTTCACCAGCCATTGAAGCACGATAGCCAAAATATTGTACAGGACGCAGCACGCGGTTAGTCAAAGAACGACCACCTAAGCCCTCACGATATATCTTTACCTTTCCCGAAAGAAGGCACAACAAATTGTCGGGCTGATCGCCTTCCTTATATATTATCTCATTTTTCTTAAAACGCTCTACCCGAATATTTTCACAAAGATACTGTCGCTCATCTTCATTCAGCAACTCCCAAATCTCAGTCAAAGAACGAGCCGTCTTACTTTTATCAAATTTTTCTAATCTTGTCATGGTACCTAATAATTTTAGGCTAATGTAAAATTGCGCTCATCTTATTGCACCCTTAGGCTTGCGCACCTCAAGGCACACTCAGATGGGTTCCTTTTTAAATAGTAAATAGATTAAGCTTTAAGTTTAGCATAAGGCAACAAAAACGCGTGATAAATTGATTAAACACTTCGTTTTTGAAAGTCCCATATAAAGCAAAGGTAGGCAATACATTAAAAACTGCCAAACTTTTCATCCATTTTTGCTATCTTGTGTTACAAAAACGTGAAGAAATCTATTTTTTTAAGAAAAACTCTTCTTATCTCTACTTTTTTTTCTACTTTTGAGTGCCGTTTTAGAAGAACGACAGCTACAATTCAACTAAGCCGATTGTAGGCCGTATTTTACAATTGGGAAACCAACATTTACATATCATTGCAAAATACACCTTACAAATACGACATAAAACAAACCTTAAAATCATCATAAACGCCATGTGCTATCTAAGATTCGATAAAGCGCAAATGACCAATCTGCAAGACTCTCTGTATAAAGAGATGCTTATTACCAACAGAACGGGCGCTTATTGTTCTACAACCTTGGTAGGATGCAATATTAGAAAATATGACGGGTTGTTAGTTATTCCCGTGCCAGAATTAGACGATGAGAACCACGTGTTACTCTCTTCACTTGACGAGACCATTATTCAACACGGTGCTGAGTTTAATTTAGGACTGCATAAATATCAAGGCGAGAACTATAGTCCTAAAGGACATAAATACATTGTTAGTTTTGAATGGGAGCAAGTCCCCACATGGACCTATCGTGTAGGCGGTGTTCTATTACGCAAAGAACTCAGTTTCGACACTTCCATTCACCGCATCTACGTGCGCTACACTTTATTAGATGCTCATTCCGAAACGACACTAAGACTTCGTCCCTTCTTAGCATTCCGAAGCGTGCGTCAGTGGACACACGAGAACAACGTTGCCAACAAGAGTTACGACGAAGTTGAAAATGGTATTCGTATGTGCCTTTACCAAGGCTATCCCGACTTGTACATGCAGACGTCAAAAGTCAATGATTGGCACTATTGCCCTGATTGGTATAGAGGCATGGACTACCCCAAAGAACGTGAACGTGGCTACAATGCCACAGAAGACTTGCTCGTTCCTGGATATTTTGAGATGCCTATCAAGAAAGGCGAAAGCATCGTATTCAGCGCAGGTATAGCCCCCATCGAAGCAAAGGAGATCAATGCTTTAATGGAAAAGGAAATTAGTCAAATCGACCATCGTGATAGCTTCTATCATTGCTTAGTTAACGCTGCACACCAATTTAGAGTTAACAAAGATAATGAGTCCTATATATTAGCTGGTTATCCTTGGTTCAAGCCCCGCGCACGCGACACCTTTATTTCTTTACCAGGACTCACACTCGCTATTGGCGAAAAAGAACGTTTTGAAGAATACATGGCAACCGCAGCCAAAGGCATTCAAAACTTTATTAACAAAGAACCCATGTCGGTTGACATTTATGAAATGGAACAACCCGACACACTGCTGTGGGCCACTTGGACGATACAACAATATGCCAAATATACTTCAAGAAAAATATGCTATGAAAAGTACGGCAAACTTTTCAAGGATATAATGGACTATATTTGGAATGGTGGACACCCCAACCTCTTTATTCACGACAACGGATTGCTTTACGCTAACGGACGCGATAAAGCCATTACGTGGATGAACTCTCAGTCGGGCGGCCGTCCTATTGTACCACGCTCTGGCTACATTGTTGAATTTAATGCACTTTGGTATAATGCGCTCAAATTCTTTGAACAACTTATTGACGAGAATGGCAGCGAAGAATACCAAGGCCTAAAGTTTGAAGTAGCAAAGACTGCAGAAAAGGTAGCCAAATCATTTAAAGAAGTATTCCTAAACGAATATGGCTATCTGCTTGACTACGTTGACGGACAAATGATGGATTGGAGCGTTCGCCCCAACCAACTCTTTGCCATAGCTTTCGACTATTCGCCCCTCGACATGAAGGAGCGCAAATCTGTGCTCGACATCTGTACAAAAGAACTTGTTACGCCTAAGGGAATACGCTCTCTCTCCCCACAAAGTGGCGGATACGACCCTATGTACACGGGACCACAGACTCAACGCGACTTAGCCTATCACCAAGGTACCGCATGGCCTTGGCTTACAGGTTTCTATCTTGAAGCTTACCTCCGCGTATATCGCATGAGTGGTGTCAACTACATTGAGCGTAAGCTCATCGGATTTGAAGAGGAACTCTTCTATCATTGCATTGGTACTATACCTGAATTGTTTGACGGTAATCCTCCGTTCCACGGTCGTGGTGCTATCTCGTTCGCAATGAATGTCAGTGGCATTTTACGTGCCCTCCGACTACTTGAAAAATACAATAATGCCATGGAATAAAAGGAGTAAGCGAGTTCACGCTTTAGATGAAGCGTGTGCTATTTACACGCTACCATTACTCCTTACAAAACAACTAATCAAACAGCTATGAAAGTTCTCATGTTTGGCTGGGAATTTCCCCCACATATCCTCGGCGGTTTAGGAACAGCCAGCTACGGCATCACCAAAGGCTTATCCGTACAACCTGATGTACATATAACCTTTTGCCTACCCAAGCCATGGGGCGATGAAGACAAAAGTTTTATGAACATCATCGGCATGAGCGAAACACCTATCGTGTGGCGTGATGTTGACTACGACTATGTAAAGCAACGCTTAGGAAATAAAATGTCGCCAGAGCTTTACTACGCTTTACGCGACAATATTTATGCCGACTTTAACTATCGCTTGACTGATGAACTCGGTTGCATCGAATTTTCGGGACGGTATCCTGACAACTTACAAGACGAAATTAATAACTACTCTATCGTAGCAGGTGTCATTGCTCGGCAGCAAGAATACGATATCATTCATGCTCATGACTGGCTCACCTACCCTGCTGGCATACATGCCAAAAGCGTTAGTGGCAAACCGCTTGTAATTCACGTACACGCTACTGACTTCGACCGCTCACGCGGCCATGTCAACCCCACCGTTTATGGTATTGAGAAGGATGGTATGGATCATGCCGACTGCATCATGTGTGTGTCTGAACTTACACGACAGACCGTTATCAACCACTATCACCAAGATCCCGCCAAGGTCATTACCATGCACAATGCCGTTTACCCCTTGTCGCAAGACATTCTCAACATGGTTGAAGAACGACGCAAAGAGCATGAACATCGCAAGGAAAAAGTTGTAACATTCCTTGGCCGCATAACGATGCAGAAGGGGCCTGAATACTTTGTTGAAGCAGCTTCACTCGTGTTGCAACGTACACACAACATACGCTTCTGCATGGCTGGTTCGGGCGATATGATGAACGACATGATCAACATGGTTGCAGCACGCGGCATAGCCGACCGATTCCACTTTCCAGGCTTTATGCGCGGACAGCAAGTTTATGAAGCCTTCGCTGACTCCGACGTTTACGTAATGCCTTCTGTTAGTGAGCCATTCGGTATTTCACCACTTGAAGCCATGCAATGCGGAGTTCCTTCTATCATCTCAAAACAAAGCGGTTGTGCCGAGATACTTGATAAGTGCATTAAGACCGATTATTGGGACATTAATGCTATGGCTGACGCTATGTACTCTATCTGCACCAACGAATCGCTCCACCAATATTTGAAAGAAGAAGGAAAGAAAGAAGTTGACCAAATCACATGGGAGAAAGTAGGAAAACGCATCTACGACGTTTATAACCAGCTCATCTAACCCCATACCACACCATTCTTAAAATACGCATCATGAAAACAGTTTGTCTATATTTCGAGATACATCAAAATATCCACCTAAAGCGCTACCGCTTTTTCGACATCGGCACTGACCACTATTATTACGATGACTACGAGAATGCCCGTTCTATAACCGAAACGGCCGAACGCTCATACGTACCTGCACTGCAAGCACTCATCGAAATGGCTCATGCCAATCCAGGTGAATTTAAATGCGCCATTTCGCTCTCAGGTTGTGCCATTGAACAGTTGGAGAACCACGCACCACAATGTATTGAACTTCTACAAGAGTTAAACGATACAGGCTGTGTTGAATTTCTTGCTGAACCCTACTCACATGGTTTCTCTTCACTCATCAACGAAGAAACCTTCCGTGACGAAGTGACCCGTCTTTGTCAAAAAGTAAAGTCACTCTTTGGCCAAGAACCTAAGATATTCCGTAACTCATGTCTTATCTACTCTGACGACATTGGCGAACTCGTAGCTTCAATGGGATTTAAGGGTATGTTGGCCGAAGGTGCTAAGCACGTATTAGGTTGGAAGAGTCCGCACTTCGTTTACAACTGCTGCCGCGACCCACGCCTTAAACTTCTGCTTCGCGACTACTCTCTATCTGAGGACATTTCATTCCGTTTCAACGACTCTTCATGGAGCGAATATCCTCTCTTTGCCGACACCTACGCTGATTGGATTGCCCAACTGCCAGAGGAAGAACAAGTAGTAAACATCTTTATGGAACTTTGCGCCTTAGGCATTTTCCAACCGCTGTCATCAAACATTCTGGACTTTATGAAGGCGCTACCCGCACAATTCAAGAAGCGCGGTATCACTTTCAGCACTCCCTCAGAAATTTGTGGCCGTGTAAAGTCCGCAGGCGATCTTACTGTTACCTACCCCACTTCATGGGTAGACGAAGAGCGCGACCTCTCACCATGGCTGGGCAACGTTATGCAACGCGAAGCCTTTAACAAACTCTACTCTATTGCCGACCGCGTACGCATCTGTCGTGACCGTCGTTTGATGCAAGACTTTGATTACCTTCAAGCGTCTAACAACTTACGCTTCATGAGTACAAAGGCCAACAGCTATGGTGGCTATCGAGGCATTTATGACTCTCCCTACGATGCATTCACCAACTACATGAACATTCTTGGCGACTTCATCACACGCGTAAACGATCGCTATCCGCTCGACATTGACAACGAGGAACTCAACTCTTTGCTTACCACCATTAAGAACCAAGGCGACGAACTCGAAATCAAGAACAAAGAAATCTCAAAGTTGCAAAACATGTTGGCACGTTACGAAAAAGAGGAAGCTCCTGAAGCTGAAGTCATACCTCTTGAAGACGAGCAACCAACCAAAAAAGTAGATTCAAAACGAGCTACAACACGCAAAACTGCCACAAGGAACAAAAAAACGACTAAGTAAGTGTAAAAAAATAACTTCTGCATTTTTTGAGAGAGGACGGACTGAAAATTGCAGAAGTTATTTTTTTGAACATTTCTATAACAAAATGTGTGAGTAAAATTGCTTCTATATCAAATAGAAACAGTAATTGGGCCTCAATCCCTAACCCCTCTTTTCAAGGAAAGAGGACCAGGAATTGAGGCCCAATTGCAGTTTGCATACATCTGAGAGAGATTACTGAAGTTTCGGATTTAACAAGGAAGCAAAAAAAATCGCGTCCTCACACTTAACTTTTTCCCTACCGAGCAGTATATTAGGTAGATATGACACACGCAGAGTTTGAACATATAATTCCCCACCTGCGCCCACTCATGGTCAGAGTGGGACGCGACTTCTTTGGCAATGCCGAAGATGCCGAGGATGTGGCACAGGATAGTCTGATTCGATTGTGGACTTACTGCGAAAAGCTCGATGCTCAGCGCAACCTAGAAGCTCTGGCCGTCATGGTGGCCAAGAATATCTGCGTGCAGCGCTATCACAGACTTGAGCAACTGCCCACCTCCCCCTTGGAAGAATCGCTCGCACCATGCACCACTGAAGCCGATGCTCCACTTCTGGGCCAAGAGGCGATGCAACGTTTCGACCATGCCATGCGCCAGCTCTCGCCTCGCGAACAGTCGCTTTTCAAAGCACGCCACATTGACGATAAGAGCGTGGACGAGATTGCAGCCGAAGCACATCTGCCCAAGCCATCGGTAAAGAGCATGATATCCATGGCAAAAGCCAAACTTAAAAGACTGATTGACAATGAAAAATAAAAAAAATCTACTCAACGACGAAGCGTTATACCAGCAGATGCTGAAAGAGCTTACACCTGGCGCACGCGAATATGATTGCTTGCTCGCGAGACGTCGTCACGCCCAACGTCGTCGGTGCTGGCCTGCCATCGTTCGTTATGCAGCGGCTTGCGTGGTATGCGTGATCTGTGGTACATGGGCTGCGTGGCATTATGCAAACAATATGTCTCAAGAGTCCACTACCGTCACGAATCTAAGTGTGCCGAGGAAACTTTCCCCTGCAATAGTTAAAAAGGTTTCTTTGACTACTTCCGAAGCCCCGCAACTACTACCGCAGAAGGCGCCCTCGCCCCAGCACAAACAGACAGTAATTAAAGTAACTTCCTCGAAAGAGGCCAATGAGGTGAACATAGTCAAGGAGCTACCGCTCGAAATGACTGCCAGCACTGACTCCATATCCTCCAACGAAAGACAACAAATTCAAGAACAAATAGAAAACGCCCTATTTGAGTTGCAACTCATTGATACCGCAATCAACTATGCATTAACTTATCAAGACATCAACACATTATGAAACGCATTCTCATCCTCCTCGCCCTTGCATGCGCATCAGCCATGCAACTTCGGGCACAGTTTTTCCACAATACGTACAAGGAGCTAAGTTCTGCCCCACAAGCCCAACTCATCAACACGGAAGAGATTCAAGGACACGACGACCTCGACTCCCTATGCTATTTACGCGCATATACATTCCGTATGCCTTATTCTAGCAAGAGCGATAAAAACAAAATCGACAAGCTAATAGAGCGCATCCAATCGCAGTTCGAAAGCGCTAGCAAGAATTTGAATTCCTACTGCTCCATAGCTCCACTAAACAATGGGTGTCAAATAAAATCGCGCCGCGTGGCCCACTTCTTCAAAAAAGACGAACAAGAGTTTATTATTGGCGGCCCGGGACGTTGCTACATGTCCATGCGTTGTCAAGATACAGGTAATCCCTCGTATCGCACCGCCGAGGGCATGGAATGGTGGCTCTACAAAGAGGGACGAAAAGAAGAAGTGAGATTCAAAGTATTCATCCTTCATGGTCTCATGGGAAAGAGCCTCAGCAACACACTCTCTATTAACTTTGCAAATTCGCATACCGTGTTCGACACCAACATCAAAATACTCCAAAAACTCACCCATTGGTCCGACCAGCGGAAAGAGGTTCAAGAGTTGCTCTCTGTCACCATCAACAAGTACCTCATTAACACGCTGCAACTTAAGCTCGATGCCTCGCAATATGTCACTCTTTTCCACACTTTCAATGATGTGCCAGGCTATTATGCCTGCATTATTCGCAACCAGCGCGACAAGGAGTATATGCCCCTTTCCAAGTTAGCCAACATTTATCCTAAACTCAACGTGTTCTGCGTCACTTGGACAGAACACGGCGACGCCGAATGCCGAAAGAAAGCTGAAGAGACTTCCTCACCCTGTTACTTCATGCTTGAGGTCTATCTAGACGACTAGATAGGAACTTCACGTTTATCTAATAATCTCATCCCATTAAGGGATTACGTATGCGAGTGTGCAGCTGCAATAAGGTTACACACTCGCCTTCTTAAAACGTTTTCTGCCATGTATAAAATACTCTTTATTTTGCTAATGTCTACATTTTTCTCAGCAGCCTCTGCTCAGAATATAGTGTTGACGGGCGAAGTAATCAATCCAATTACCAACGAAGGAGTGCATGAAGCAACCATTAAGGTGCTGAATGTAGCCAACAATAGCGTTTTGGCAGTAACCAAAGCAAAACTCAACATGATTGTGGAGGAAAGAAATGGCAACTCAATGGGATATCTCGACAAGAATAGTGGTGCCGTTTTTAATCTCAAAATCTCTTCAAACTTTCAAGACGTAGTGCTAATAGTTAGTGCTTCGGGCTACGATAGCGTAAAGAAAAACATACATATAGATTCAGAGAAGAAACGCATCGATGTAGGAACGATTAACCTCCTTCCCGCTATGAAACAACGTAATCTCAACGAAGCTACGGTTACAGCGACGAAGATTAAGATGTATTATAAAGGGGATACGTTGGTATACAATGCTGATGCCTTTAATATACTCAAGAATGAATCACTTCGCAAATTGGTGCTGCAACTACCTAATACCAAGATTGAAGAAGGTGTGATTTATGTCAACGGTAAAGCCATTGAGAGTTTGCTATTCAGTGGAAAAGACTTTTTCAATGGCAACATAGATGCTGCACTCGACCGCCTGCCAGCCTACATTGTGAGCAAGCTAAAGGTGTACGACAAACAAGGAGAACTGAGCGAATTGACGGGACGAGACATGCACGATAAGCAATATGTGATGGACGTGCATTTGAAGCGTGAATACCTTGGCACCTGGATGGCTAAACTCGGAGCTGACGTTGCTACCGAAAAGTTGTGGGGCGGACAAGGCTTCTTGATGCGTATGGATGACAGACAAATGCTTAGCATTGATGCAGACGTCAATAACTTCAATGAAGAACGTAAAATGGTAGATATATGCAACATGGTTAATAGCTATCCAACGGGAAGACATAAAAATAAAGTAGCGAATATTGAGTATTTTTTTGAGCCTAATAGCACGTGGCGATTTAGCAGCAACGCCTCCGTACAACAAAAAGAGCAAAAGACCCATACGTGGACGAATACGGAAACATTCCTCACACCCGATAACCTAATGGCGAAGAATAAAACCTTCGTTTCAGACAAAGACACGCGTATTAACGCTTATGCCGCCCTTCGCGCCAGACAAACGAAGAAGTGGCAGAGCGAACTGAAGTTTGACTTTACTTTTGATAATATGCGCAATGCACAAGATGCCCTTACACTTGCCTTTTGGAAAAGGGGAGATCAGGATTGGCATACTTGGGAGGTAGATAGCATTTGGAATAATGTAACGCACTTGTCGTCAGACGACATACTTTACACGCTACTCAATCCTACACTACAAAAGCAAAAAACGTTTACTTACAAGCCCGAGTGGAAAACATCATTGGTTTTAGGTGGCAACCCCTTTAATATAGACTTGCAAGTAAATCATAACAATGTACAAAACGACTTGTACAATAATTATAAGTTAGACTATCTTAGTACGCAAGACAACGACCACCGTCGCATCTATAATAATCATACGAAGCACAATACGACGGTTGATGCCACGATAGATTATGGCTACAAGTACTTTAAAAACGATAAATATGATGGTGTATTTACCCCTTACGTAGCCTTTAACCATACCTACGGCAACTTATCACACCCTTACTATCGTTTGGAACGCATGCAAGAGTGGTCAGATGCATTGGAGTGGACAAAAGGTTCGTTAGGCATATTGCCCGATGGCGAATGGCAAGCCATTTGTTTTGACAATGAAAACAGCTATTATAGCAAAGAAAAGAAGCAAACGGGTAGTGTCGGTATGCGTCTTTCGCACAAACTGACAGGACTAAAGCGTGGAAATATTCAATTTGATGCTGACTTGGGTGCCGTGCTTCAATACAAACATTTGGACTATCAGCGTAACGAGCAATCTTACGATATAGATCGCCATGCCTATTCATTCCGTCCCACACTCACTATGGAGTATCGGTCGAATGGAAAACACAAGTGGTCGCCAGAGCTTCGACTCAACTACACAGGCAAGCAGCAACTGCCCAACCTACTCAACATGCTTCAGATTGAAGACAATGCCGACCCGCTCAACCTCTTCCGTGGTAATGCTTCACTTCAAGGCATATATGACCACCAGTTGGCTTTCCGCTATGGCATGAATCAGCGCAGAAGCGGGCATAGCACTTATATTTCAATACAATACACGCGCACGCATAATGACATTGTAGCATCATCTATCTACAATGCCGAAAACGGTGGACGCATCTACGAAATGGTTAACACCAACCGCACGCATGCAGCCAATGGCGATGTAGGGTATAGTTTGCCTCTCGATAAGAATCAAAGATTCTATATCACCCTTTCGGTGCGCGGCAACTATCGTCAGAACGCAGATATGTCACAACTTAACGCAGCAACCGAAAAAGGTGGCTTATTGCAGCAATACGGAGTAACCCCCAATGCCATACTTCGTGGAACAGTAGGCAATAAATTCCGCTTCTCAGGCCGTTGGAATACAGCGTTTAGCACTATTAAGCAAAGTAGTATGGACACACACTATCGCGAAACGAGGTTGGCAGCCGACTTTAGTTGGGATTTGCCTTGGAAATTCCAATTGGCTTCAGACTTTTGTGCCAACATCTATAATGGCTTTGCCGATGCATCTGTCAACAAGGCGCATTGTCAGTGGAACGCTTCTTTGGCACGCCATTTTTTGTCTGACAAATTATCAGTTCGCTTAATAGCTCATGGCATACTTACACCCAAAAACAATATTTATTCAAACATCAATGCCATAAGTCGCGTAGAATCTTACACCGACATTCTTCCGCGCTACTTTATGCTGAGTGTTATCTATTCTTTGGATTGGACACAAAAGAACAAAAACAAAAGAGAATAAAATTTTTACTCAAGTTTCGGATTTAGCAAGGGCGGGCTGAATCCGAAACTTGAGGAGATTATCTTTCCCCACCGTTTCTTTACAAAATCATGTTATTCTACACAGAATGTAGCAACGTAATGCACAGCGTCCTTTTGGATGTCAATAGTGTATTCCCCGACCTCCGTAACTTGAACGGGCAGAGTAATGTCTTCGCCAACCATGTGTGAATAGTGGTTGAAAAAAAGAACGGTGTTGTTGCAGCTTAATGTCACTTCTATGTTAGAAAACGAATTATCTGCAAACAATACAACTAAACGACCATTTTGAATCATTGCATGAACGTTTGCGGCAAAATTGTTTGGGGAACGTTGTATATTGGGCTTTATGTCGTATGAGACATTTACCTTCTTAAACGGGATATTGGTTATGTTAACTGGCTGAGCAATTGTAAATGCAGCAGTAACCAATGTTAATGAAGTTGTTATCATCTTTACTAATTTAATAAGTCAGTGCAAAGGTAATAACTGTGCTGCATCAACCTCTTGTGACATTCATAGAATGTGCATATTGCTGATTATCAACGTAATATGTACAAATTTCACATTAAATTATGCTTAAAATGTCACAAACGTCCTGTAGTCCTTCCTTATCTTTGAGCTTGTTCAATGTACGACTTTTTTGTTTTCGAAAAGCTTCATCAGATAATGATAGTACATTAATAATCTGTTCTTTTGAAAAATTATTATGTATAAGCACACAGATTAGCTGTTCTTGCAGTGTTGCCTCATTTTCTAATTTTGATATAAAATCTTTATCTATGATTTTATAACACAAAATGAATAATTTTCTGCTCTTATTGTCGTATAAAGCACCTTTTTCGTTTTGGAATACACGAAGCAAAATAGCTAACCCCTGCTTTATTTCTTCTATAGATTTTTTTGATGCCTTTTTCTCAACTTTGTTAGATTCTTCTATCACTTTTATTTGTTGTTGTAGCTGAGTGATGATGTCATTCTTTTCCTTAATGGAAGTTTCCATTGTTTTATTTTTATTACCAAGTTGGCTTACATTTATTTCTAATGAGTTAATGTTATTTTTCCCTCTTTTATTCATTACAATCATAAATGAAGTCAATATCAACAATATGGTACAACCTATAAGGCTTGTATAGAGTTTATGATGAGCTTGTTTAGTCATTAGTTCATCGTTTACGGAATGTTTATATGATTTTTGAACGCTCTCCACCTTATAAGTTGTTATGGCTGCTTTCAGTTTAAAATTGAGACTATCTATTTTTTTTGAATAGAAATAGGCCTTTTTAAATTGGCCTTTCTTTTGCGCATCGTTCTTTAAAAGCTGATAGATCTCTTCTTTTAGCTCATTATCGTTGGTAGTAGATATCTTGCTTTCCCAGTAGTCAATGTTCTTTTCATCTTCTTTATATACTGCTACTTTTAGCATTCCAAACATTGCTAATTCATTGTTGGGATTTAGAGATAATGCCTTACGATAATAGGAACTTGCCTTGTTAAGATCATGATCGACAAAAAAATTACCACTATTACAATAGATGGCAGATTGGCTTTCCTTTTGAGGCATATAATTGACAAAAGACAATGATGAATCAACGTATGGCGCAGCCAACCTAAAGCCTTAAGGCATATAGCCATGCCACTATAGTAACAAGCTTGCAATTCTTTGTCATCCAGTTGTTGTGCTAATTTTAAAGATTTCTTTTCGTAAATTAAATGTTCATGATAATTTTTGCTTGAAAAATACAGACTAGTCATCGATCCATATAATTTCTTTATTAAAGAAGAATCTCTTACGATTTCATTCAAGTTTTCCGCTTTCTTAAAGTCAAGCGCGCTAATCTCCGCTTTACCTTTATTATCAACATTTATAGCTCCCCGATAATAGTATGCTTTTTGTAAGAGTCTATAGTTCTCCTCCTTTTCATAAAACTGAACGGGGAAATCAAGTGTAGAAGTAGGTTGCTTTTCATAGCGCTTATAGATTATAATACTTTTCAGTAACACATAATACGCACTATCTGCCAAGCTATGCAATGAACTCGGTTGAATTGACTGTACGATTCTTTGAGCAGAGTCTATATTCGTTTCAAGCAGATTGTCAGCATTACACAACTCCTTATGTGTTTGTGATTGACAACATAATAGGAAACTTAATGAGATAATAGCAAAAATAATATTAAAGAACTTGTACTTCATAGGGGTATGCTGATTGCGGATTTCTTTATGATGCAAAGATAGTGCAAGGCGAATGCAAAATGTCAAGCTTGCTTGAACGTTTTGCTGAGCCGCAGCCTATCTTGTGCAAAGATAGTGCAAGGCGAATGCAGAACGTCAAGCTTGCTTGAACGTTTTGCTGAGCCGCAGCCTATCTTAGGCAAAGATAAGATAATCCGTGATAACTCACAATAAAATATAACAAATAGGAAAATTCTAAAAGAATGTTTGGGCTATGTTGATTCGTGTGGGTAAACTGCAATTTATCTGCCTAATTGGGGGGCGGGTCCTAACCTGGGGGCGACGCGTCCCCGCGTCGGCATTTGTAAGTCAAGGCTCGAGGCCTTGACATGCAAATACATGAATATCCATACTTTAAGTATTGCCAACTTGGGGCATCGAACCCCAAGTTGGCAATGCCGACGCGGGGACGCGTCGCCCCCAGGTGAGGGCGCGTCCCCCAATTAGGCAGATAAATTGCAGTTTACCCACACGAATCAACATAGATCTAAAAAAGTTTGTGACATTTTAAGGGTATTTTTAGATGCAACATAACTGATTAATCATTGATTTTCAAGTGTTTACATTATATTAAAATGTCACAGATAGGAAAATATCACTTGTTCATGAGCATTCATTATTATATTTTTGCAAACGCTATTCGATGCATTGGATGTATACAAATTAGTACATCTGATGTTTAAAATAAAAATTGCCCCCCTATTGATTTGCAAGACCAAAAGTAGAAAAAGCAATAGAAGTTCAAATTCCTTATACAACTAATTATGTTGACAATCTATATTATGAGCATCCATATCGCTATACTTTGTATGGTATACAACATTGAAAAAATAATGTAAGCAAATACGTTTTGTTCTTTTTTTTTAACTTTGCTATCAAATGCAAAAAAATCCCGATAAAACAAGTTTTCCTTTAAATAAGTAATTTGCAATGAGACACTTAATATTTTTTTATTCGCACTTCAAAGCATCGCGTCTTACGGACAAATGTTCACCATAACGGTGAAGGATGCAGCAACCAAAATATCGCTTCAAGGAGCGAGTGTGACCATTCTTGACAAGGATTCAGCTTTTGTCGATTCATGTCAGATGATTACAATCAATATGGGTGATAGAAAGAAGTACTACTATGCTTCTCAAATAGAGGGAAGCAGTCCCTACTATTACATTCAGTGTGAAAAAAAAGGCTATCTTTCGCAACTGGTAAAAGTGGATGCTGCAGATGACATTGCCCCCGATCCCATCATGCTGAAACGTGCCCCTCGCACGCTGCACGAAGCCACCGTAACAGCCACAAAGGTGATGATGGTGATGAAGGGCGACACCATAGTGTACAATGCCGATGCTTTTGAGTTGGCAGAAGGCTCTATGCTCGACCAACTCATATCACGTTTGCCTGGCGTAAAGCTGAATGCAGGTGGTGTCATTACGGTCAATGGTAACCGCGTTAGTAACCTGCTGATTGACGGCAAAGACTTCTTCAATGGCGACGCCAATGTTGCCCTTGAAAACCTGCCCGCCTATATGGTGAAGAACGTAAAGTCCTATCAGAAAGCGCCCGACAATGCTTACCTTACGCGCAAGGACAACAAACCACACGCTGACGATCCATGGGTGATTGACGTAACTTTGAAGAAAGAATATCACCAAGGCTGGATAGCCAATGCTGAAGCTGGTGGAGGTACGCAAAATAAATACTTGGGCCGAGTGTTTGGAACGTACTTTTCAGACAGAGCACGTGTGGGCTTTTATGGGAATGCCAACAATACCAATAGCAACCAACGCGCTGGAACTGACGGCAAGTGGGAGAACGAAGATGCTATGATGGGAGAGAACACGCTGCAAAAAGGCGGAATCTTTGCTTCTTTTTATGGAGGAAAGAACAGCGAACGTCCCATTCGCTTTACAACTACTTTAGAGGCTTCGCATGATAAAGAGATTAATGAAAGTCGAGGTAATTTCGTAAGTTTCTTTGAGTCTGGCAACATATTCGGCAAAAGTATGTCATTAAATAAAAGCCATAATTACAACTTTAATTGGAATGGTATGTTGAGCATTCCCACCTCGTTTGCTTACATTCACCTTGACCAATATTTGACTTATGCATCAACATCAAGCAATGGCACGCAACAATCCGTTCAAGGCAATCAACCTCTTCCTAATGAATGGACGAATGTAGTTGAAGGCATGGTAAACGACTATACAGATTTGAATCACGACAAGATCCATAGTTTGAACTATTCTGCTATGCTCAATGCCACAGTGAAATTACCGAATGACAAAAATTTGGGTGTGAATTTTGCAGCCAACTACAATACTGCTACTGATAAGATGGCTTCACTATATAGTTTGCTAACGCAAGGTGCAGACCCTACTTCAGACTTTCGCAATCGGTACGATCACAATAAGCAGTCGAACTATCAATTGCTTGGTAGCATAGGCTATGCCTTAATTGAAAAGGAGCATGGCAACATGTTTCATAAATTATATGCTACCTACAACATTGACCATAGGCATCAACAGGGTAACAGAAAATACTACCGCTTTGACCGCTTAGGTGGCGATTGGGCATTGCCCGACAGAAAGCATTTGGGACAGTTGCCTTCAACCACAGATTCACTTGCTTTGGCAACAGATTGGGCAAATACTTATAAAACAACGACATCCCAGACCATGCACACAGCGGAGCTTCGCTATTTGTTGATGAAGGATGGCTTGAACTTCTATGCCGCACTCCCCATGGCCTTCACGCGCAACGTTATTGATGATTTGCGCATGAAAGATCAGCAACGACACATAGTGAAACATTATCAATGGTTGCAACCTTCCTTCTCGCTTAGTTTCAAAAATATAAAAATGAGCGGTTCGATAGCTCATACTGCCCCTCAAATGAATTTGTTGCTTGATGTTACTGACGATAGCAATCCGCTATTCATCACCAAAGGTAACACCACCTTAAAGCCCACCAACATCTATAATGCCACTTTGGGCTACACCCTAAACAAAACGAAGCATGCACAAAACCTGAATGCAGAATGGGGCTATTCAGCTCAGCAAAATGCCGTTGGGCAAGCTCGATACTACGATGCGGAAACGGGCGTAACAACATCAATGGCGCAAAACATCAATGGTAATTGGCAAACACATGTAACAGTAGGTTATGCTTGTAGCTTGGACAAAAAGCAAAAGTGGACATTTGACGTGTCGGCAACTGAAACTTTTCAAAACAGTGTAGACTTTCAGCAAACCAGTCTTATGCAGACGAGTGTGAAGAGCGAGGTTAAGAATTGGTTCATGCAAGGGAACGTGGCTTTGGCTTACCACTGCAAACTATTTAATGCTACTCTTAAAAGTGCCGTTGATTGGCAGCACGCTACGAGCAAGCTCACAGGTTTCCAAACCATTAACAGCATCAACCATCTGTACACCTTTACCAACCAATGGAGTTTGCCTTGGAACATGGTAATAGACACCGACTTGACTTACTATGTTCGTTCGGGTTATGCCGATCATTCTATGAATAGCCATGAGTGGATATGGAACATGGCCGTGGCAAAACGAATGTTGAAGAGCAAAGCCCTGTCACTCAAACTTTCAGGTCATGACATATTGGCACAACGTCGTAGCATCGTGCGAACACTCAATGCCCAAGGCCGTACAGAAACATGGCACAATGTAGTACCCCGTTATTTTATGCTAAGCCTCGTCTATCATTTTAGCAAATCACCTAGAAAAGAATAAATCAGCATGGAAAAATTTCCTCTATATAACCAAAACGAAGTGATGGATTGTGGTCCTGCATGTTTGCGCATGATTTAAACGAATCGCACAAGCATTACATGGAAGTATCTCTTAATAAAGAAAATAGGGAAAAATGGGGCTACAATTGAGCAATCCAATTACAGGACTCAATGCTCAAATAACAATCGCTACACCACGGCTCATTGAAAAATTCAAACTATGGTGATAATTATTGACAAAATATGCAACTATCAACCAATATCTTAACATCATACTCTTTTCTACTTCAGGGCCCTACAAAACTACAAAGTGACAAAAGCAAGGCCATCGAGTGCCGTTTTTAATAAGAAAATCAGTAAAAAACATCAGGCAAAACATTGCAAACGATAAAAAATTACTACCTTTGCAGCCGCTATGCAAAGTGAAAACCTCCTAAATATCAATTTGGCGCATGCTGCCGAAGCAGCTAAACGCCTCGACGTTGAGCTAACTGATCGCTTCTTCGCTGACCTGGAGCAAGAAGAAATAAGTGGCGGAGATGTTCACGCCGAAATATTTGTTCGCGCATCGGCTGGAAACATTTTCAATGTTCAAATTAAAGTAAAAGGTAACGTAATCGTAGCTTGCGATCGTTGTCTTGACCCTCTTTCTATTGAAGTAGAGGCCACAGACAATATAAAGATTAAAGACGCTGAGCAAGAAGATTGCGATGCTCCTGAGATGCTTTATCTTGAAGCAAACAATCCGTGCTATGACTTGTCATGGCAACTTTATGAAATAATTGAAACGGCATTGCCCATGCAACGTGTTCACGCTGAAGGTGAGTGCAACAAAGATATGGTTAGCTACATCATGACTGCTGACGATGAAGATAATAGCTTCGATGACGAAGAAGACGAATAATCACTGCGGTCAAAGAAAACAAGTAAAAACATTCTAAAAATAAAAAAAGAAAATGGCACATCCTAAAAGAAGACAATCAAAGACGAGAACTCTTAAGCGTAGAACTCACGACAAGGCAGTTGCTCCTACATTAGCAGTATGCCCTAATTGTGGTGGTTGGCACATCTACCACACAGTATGCCCCACTTGTGGCTACTATCGTGGTAAACTCGCCATCGTAAAAGAAGTGGCTGAGTAAGCACAACCAAAGCTTTCTCGTAAGCTTTGACAAAAATTCTGTAGCTTAAGAGTTGTAAATTAAAGCACTTTGCGTTTACTCGACCGCCTGCCTTATTATTCAGGCGCTTGATAAGCGTAACGCTATACAACTCTTAAGCTATTTCTTTTATCATAAAAACAAGGGTCTTTCTTGAAAAAGCCACTAAACGTAGGCAAACAACTAATAAGCGGACTATTGTGTCATCACTTTTCAAAAAATTATAGTACCATTATCGTTGCATAAAAAAGAAGAAAAGGCCTTTCTGTTAATACACATTCCTATGGAAAAGATAAATGCAGTCATTACGGGCGTAGGTGGATACGTTCCTGAATACGTACTTAATAACGACGAGCTATCACGCATGGTCGACACGAACGATGAGTGGATCATGACACGTATCGGCATTAAAGAACGCCGCATCTTAAATGAAGAAGGACTCGGCACAAGCTACATGGCAAGAAAAGCCGTAAAGCAATTGCTTGAAAAGACAGGCACCGACCCTCAAGAAGTAGACTGCGTAATCGTTGCCACTACTACCCCCGACTACCATTTTCCCTCAACCTCAAGCATTGTTATTGGCCGTTTAGGTATGAAGAATGCCTTTGCCATCGACATGCAAGCTGCATGCTGTGGCTTCCTTTTCGCCATGGACGCAGCGTCTGGAATGATTCAAAGCGGACGTTACAAGAAGATTGTTGTATGCGGTGCTGATAAAATGTCGTCAATTGTTGACTACACCGACCGTGCTACATGCCCCATTTTTGGTGACGGTGCAGCAGCCGTTTTGGTTGAACCTTCTACAGAAGAAGGATTAGGCTGGCAAGACAGCTACTTGCGCACTGACGGTAAGGGACTTCCCTTCCTCTGCATGAAAGCTGGCGGTAGCGTTTGCAGTCCTTCTTACTTCACCATCGACCACCGCATGCACTACCTCCACCAAGAGGGACGCACCGTGTTTAAGTTTGCCGTAACCAATATGAGTGACGCTTGCGCACAAATAGCCGAGCGTAACAACCTTACACACGACAACATTGCTTGGGTTGTACCTCATCAAGCCAACGTACGCATTATCGAAGCCGTGGCTCATCGCTTAGAGTTGCCTATGGATAAAGTAATGCTCAACATTCAGCGCTATGGCAACACCTCAGCAGGCACACTCCCCTTAGCATTGTGGGACTACGAGAAGCAACTTAAGAAGGGCGACAACCTTATACTTTGTGCCTTCGGTGCAGGCTTTACTTGGGGCGCAGCCTACTTAAAGTGGGCATACGATCCTAAGAAATAAAATAAGAAAGAACACATTCATCATCAACTTTTGAAGGTTTATAACCGAGGCATGCCTTAGGTTATAAACCTTTAAAATCTTTTCTTGAGCAATACTCCACTACGCAAAGTTGCTCTTGTAACAAACTATCATACATCATATATGCATAAAGCAGGCTTTGTAAACATAGTAGGCAATCCCAACGTTGGTAAATCAACCCTCATGAACCTACTTATGGGCGAACGCATTTCTATTGCCACCTTTAAGGCACAGACTACTCGTCACCGCATTATGGGCATTATCAACTCTGACGATGCTCAAATCGTGTTCTCTGACACCCCAGGAGTGCTCAAGCCAAACTATAAGTTACAAGAAGAGATGTTAGCCTTTTCAGTATCAGCCCTTCAAGACGCTGATGTACTACTCTATGTCACCGACGTCGTTGAGACACCAGACAAGAATAGCGACTTTCTTGAAAAGGTAAAAAAGATGAATGTTCCCGTTTTGGTGTTGATCAACAAAATCGACATTTCTAACCAAAAGGACTTAGAGAAATTAGTGCAGTTGTGGCACGAGAGCCTTCCCAAAGCGGAGATTTTCCCTATCTCTGCAAAGGTAAAGTTTAACGTTGACAACGTGCTGAGCCGCATCAAGGAGTTACTCCCCGACTCTCCCCCCTACTTCGACAAAGACCAATGGACCGATAAGCCTGCACGCTTCTTTGTGACAGAGATTATCCGCGAAAAGATACTTCTCTACTACGACAAAGAGATACCCTACGCCGTAGAAGTGGTCGTTGAACAGTTTAAAGAAGACGACAAACACATTCACATCAACGCAGTCATCTACGTTGAGCGCGATAGCCAAAAGGGCATCATTATTGGTCACCGTGGTATTGCACTTAAAAAGGTTTCATCTGAAGCTCGCAAGACACTTGAAAAGTTCTTTGGCAAAAGTATCTACCTTGAAATTTTTGTCAAAGTCGACAAAGACTGGCGCAGCAACACCAAACGCCTTGAAGCTTACGGCTATAAGTTAGATTAAAGCTTCACCGCATAACTGACAATAAGACGTGTAGTTCTAACCTACCAATAAGAACCCATTTCATAACACATAATACCGAATTACAAAGTGTCAAAATTAGTAGCCATAGTTGGCCGACCCAATGTCGGCAAATCAACCCTGTTCAACCGCCTTACGGGAACACGCCAGGCCATTGTCAGCGATGAAGCCGGCACCACACGCGACCGTCAATATGGCAAATGCGAATGGGGTAAACAAGAATTTTCAATCGTTGATACAGGCGGTTGGGTAGTAAACTCTGACGACGTATTCGAAGGTGAAATCCGTAAGCAAGTAACCCTTGCCACCGAAGAAGCCGACGTTATCCTATTCGTCGTTGACATAAAGAACGGAATCACCGACTTAGACGCTGAAGTAGCATCAATTCTGCGTCGCACCAATATGCCCGTTATCTTGTGCGCCAACAAAACCGACAACAACGAAGATCGTTATACCGCTGCCGAATTTTACAAATTAGGCCTTGGCGATCCCTTCTGCATTTCTGCTATCACAGGTAGCGGAACGGGCGACCTCCTCGACCTCATCATCGAGAAGTTGGGTAAGGACGATAACGGCAATGAAGCTGAAGACGACATTCCACGCTTCAGCGTAGTAGGCCGTCCTAATGCAGGTAAGAGCAGCATCATCAATGCTTTCCTTGGTGAAGACCGCAACATTGTGACCAATATTGCTGGTACCACACGCGATAGCATTCTTACGCGTTACACCAAATTTGGCTTTGACTTCTATTTGGTTGATACCGCAGGTATTCGCCGTAAGAATAAGGTAACAGAAGACTTAGAGTTCTACTCTGTTATGCGTGCCATTCGCTCTATCGAAAACTCTGACGTTTGTATCTTGATGATTGATGCCACACGCGGTATTGAGAGTCAAGACCTCAACATCGTTCAAATCATTCAGAAGAACTGCAAGAGCATCGTTGTTGTCGTGAATAAGTGGGACTTAGTTGAAGACAAGTCAAACACGGCCATCCGCCACTTCGAGGAAGCCATTCGCAACCGCATGGCGCCATTCGTAGACTTCCCCATTATCTTTGCTTCTGCACTTACCAAGCAACGCATATTCAAGGTGCTCGAAACGGCCAAAGAAGTGTACGTAGCTCGCAAGCGTCGCATCTCTACCTCTAAACTCAACGAAGAGATGTTGCCACTCATTGAAGCATATCCACCACCCTCAATCAAGGGTAAGTACATCAAAATCAAATATTGTGCACAGTTGCCCAACACGCAAGTTCCCTCATTCGTGTTCTATGCCAACCTACCACAATACGTAAAGGAGCCCTACCGCCGATTCTTGGAGAACAAGATTCGCGAGCGTTGGAACTTTACTGGTACACCAATTAACATCTTTATCAGACAGAAGTAATCACATGCAAAACAATCATTTATTTGCACCCTTCCTATCACTCTTCATAGCCCTCTGCTTTACAACAAGTTGCAGCAATCGCACGAACAATGCCGCCCAACTTCCTACCAGCGAAGAAGCTGACACAATGGCTATCGCTTGCTACAAGATGCAAGCCAACGGACTGTTTGACGACTACGTCAAAGCCATGCACTCATGTGACGGGACAACAGATGCCTATAAGGAGCGCATTATCGTAATGTTGCGCCAACATCAAAAGCAAATAAATGACGAGAAGCAAGGTGTTAGTAACGTACAAGTGCTACGCACCGAATTGCACAACAATGGCCGCATGGCCAACGTCTTTCTCAACGTAAATTATAAGGACGGTAGCAAAGAAGAAGTCATGCTCCCCATGATATTCGACGGAAAACAATGGCGCATGCAGTAATACTGATGTGCAGCAAAATCTATAAAAATGGCAGAAGTGCTTTCTATTCGAAATAGAGCACAAACACGCTCTGTTTCACAAATAGGATCTTCACCTAATTTTAAATATAATCTTGAATACTCAATAATTACAAAATGAAGTACTGTGCATATCTCGTGGTAACAACCATTCTATGTTGCTTAAGTTTTGTAGCTTGTAGCAATGAAGAAGAGAAGTTTGAAAACATTAAGTTTAAAACTACTGGCATTACTCTATCAAAGCCAAGTGGTACATCTTATTATGCAGAAATTGGTTCTGCAGGAGGTATTGTAACCATTACATCTATTGGGAAAAATGCAAAGAATGGATTCTTGTCACAAATAAAGGTAGGGAATTACTATTATAGCGTTACTGATAATGACTTGAAACGTCCTACACCTTATACAATTTGTGAAGAGAATTGGGGTAAGATCGAAATACTATCGACAACTCCCCATTCTCTGCGAATAACGCTTAAAGAAAACAAGACGAGTAATAGCATAAATTACGAACTAACTTTTGGTGGAGCTTATAAAACTTCAACAATACTATTAACTCAATTAAGAAATGGAAAAGGCGTATAACAAAATGTTTTTGGGTATTATACGATAATACATTAACACATTATATATGGGGTATTCTAAGAATAAATTAGAATACCCCATTATTGTCTTCGAATATAATGTTTGGTATTACTTTATATCTAAAGTTTCCCATCCTATGCTATAAAGAGCCATAGTGGGGTGATATTCTCTGTGTATACAGTTGATAATCAATTGATTTAACAGGTTGTTTTAATAATGTTATGCAGCATCTTGTCGCCTCATAAGTCTTAAGGATTCCGCCATACCTACTTACTACCAATAAACAAGCAGAGCATACCTAATAATACGAATAACAAGTCAATAGCTTTAGAACGTAGGTTCTTTTCATGAAACACCATTGCACCAAAGAGAAATGAAACGATAACACTACCGCGGCGTACCATTGATACGACGGCAATCATTGCACCCGGACATGACAAAGCATAGAAGTAGGCCATGTCTGCTGCAGTTAAGAAAATGGAGATGAACAATATACTCCAACGCCACCGGAATGGTGTACCCTCCTTGCGACGAGGCAACCAAATGAATAGCATAACAATAGTCATCATAATGGCTTGGTAAAGATTATACCAGCCTTGTACGAAGTAGCGATTAAGCCCTGCGCCACCCTCTGAAAGCGGCGCCATTAAGAACTTATCATAGAGTCCGCTCGCAGCACCTAACACTGCAGCCACGACCAAAAGTATAATCCAACGATTGTGCGCAAATCGTATACCCTCTTTCTTTCCACTACGACTTAGTAAGAAGAAAGAAAATATCGCTAAAAGTACACCTGCCCACTGCCACGGATTTAGTTGTTCTCCATAAATAAGCAGTGCACCGACCAATGTCATTACAGGACGCGTAGCATTAATCGGGCCAACTATTGTTAAAGGCAAATGCTTCATCGCATAGTAGCCACACACCCATGATGAAAGAACGATAATAGCTTTGATTAATACCAAAGAATGTTCATGCCACCCTCCTACAGGTACTACCCCACTCCAACCACAAACGGAAGCAACAATTAAGGGAAGAAAGAAGAGCGCACATACCACTGTATTTATCATCAAGACTGGTAGCACCGCATTATCGGCTAACGACTTCTTCTTAAAGACATCATAAAAGCCCAATAGACAAGCTGAAAGGAAAGCTAAGATTACCCACATACGCTACTCTACTTCGAATAAGTCATTACTGTACTGAATATCAACCAACGACAGCGCATTACCGGGCATAGAGTCACCTGCCGCACAACGATCTTTCAGTTCAACAACACGCTTAAAGTCGGCCAACGACAAGCGTCCTCTTCCTACTTCTATCAAAGTGCCCACAACGGCTCGCACCATATTGCGCAAGAAGCGATCGGCCGTAATCTCAAACTGCCACAAATCATCTCCCACTCTGGTCCATTCAGCATGCTTTACGCTGCAAATGTTCGTTTTCACATCGGTATGCAACTTCGAGAAACTGGTAAAGTCGCTCACGGTGGTGAGATAATGAGCCGCCTCATTCATTTTTTCAAAATCGAGTGGGAACGTGATACGCGTAGCATACTGACGATTAAAGGGATCCTTACGCGTATATATCCAATAATGATACGTGCGCGATTGAGCATCAAAGCGTGCATGAGCTTCGTCCTTTACCCTTACCACCCGACTTACTGCTATGTCAGGAGGAAGTATACGATTAAGTTTATCAGTCAGCCAAGTTCCGTCTATCAATTCGTCAATATCAAAATGTGCCACCATCATATGCGCATGCACGCCCGCATCAGTACGTCCTGCTCCGGTCACATCAGAGTTTCGTCCCCGAAGCAGTTTTGCCAAACTTTCATTCAACTTTTGCTGAACGCTCACCGCATTGGGTTGCACCTGCCAACCATGATAGGCCGTGCCGTCATACGAAAGATATATAAAATAACGCATAAGCTCTTACAATACAAAAAAATAACAAGTAACACCTTTACTTATATATGTAAGCAAAAAGTGTTACTTGTTATAGGGTTGATTAATTCACCTAAAGTGAAGAATAGATTAAGCTTCTTCAGCTACAACCTCGAAAGGAATTTCAACTGAAACTTCCTTGTGGAGGTGAACAGTAGCAGTATAAGTGCCAACTTCCTTAACGTCCTTTACAGTGATGATCTTACGATCTACATCGAAGCCAAGCTTAGAGAGAGCTTCAGCGATGTGAAGAGCGTTAACAGAACCATAGATAGCACCAGTTGAGCTAACCTTAGTAGCGATCTTAATAGGTTCGATAGCAGAAAGCTTCTGGCCAAGTGCTTCAGCGTCAGCCTTAATCTTAGCCAACTTGTGAGCACGTTGCTTCATGTTTTCAGCGAGTACCTTCTTAGCAGATTCTGATGCAATAACAGCCTTGCCAGTAGGAATAAGGTAGTTGCGGCCGTAGCCGTCCTTTACAGTTACGATATCGTCCTTATAACCCAGACCAATAACGTTTTCTTTCAAAATGATTTCCATATCTTATTACCTCCTCTGTTATTATTTCATCAAATCGGTTACGAAAGGAAGAAGAGCCAAGTGGCGAGCACGCTTAACGGCTTGAGCTACACGACGCTGATACTTCAATGAAGTACCGGTGATGCGACGAGGAAGGATCTTACCTTGTTCGTTCAAGAACTTCTTCAAGAATTCAGGATCCTTGTAGTCAATATACTTAATACCGCTCTTCTTGAAACGGCAATACTTTTTCTTCTTGACGTCCACTGTGGGGGGAGTCAAATAACGAATTTCAGATTGTGCTTGTGCCATTTTATTAGTCCTCCTTCTTGTTAAACTTGTTACGACGCTTTGCTGCATATTCAGCTGCGTACTTTTCGTTCTTCACTGTAAGGTAGCGAATTACGCGCTCATCGCGACGATAAGCAACTTCGAGCTTAGCTACTACTTCAGGAGCAGCGTTGAACTCGATGAATTCGTAGAAGCCAGTGGACTTTTTCTGAATGGGATAAGCCATCGTCTTGAGGCCCCACTCCTCTTCATTGATAATCTCAGCGCCAGCGTCGGTGAGAATACCTTTGAACTTTTCGACCGTTTCCTTCATCTGTTGGTCAGACAAAACGGGAGTCATAATGAAAACGGTCTCGTACTGATTCATCATAATGATTTTAATGAATTAATAGGGTTTTCTTTGCAAAATTGCGGTGCAAAAGTACTACAATTTATTGAAATACAAAAGTTTTGCGCAATTTATTTCATTTTGAAGCGTAAAACTCACACGCTTTCGTTGCACGTATAAGCCTTATTTATATCATCACACACAATCTTTGGCACGTATGATTTAATGCTCTCACCACATCTAACTTTATTGCGAACGTCGGTCGAACTAAAAGGGAAAAGCGGCACATGCAGCAACGTCACGTTAGCTGGCAACTGTTGCTCATCTACTTCACTCTCTGCACGCGGATAGACTATAATAGAATAGTGGGCTAAAATCTCTGCATAGTGTGCCCACTTATGAAAGCATCGCCAATTATCGCCTCCTATTAATAAGCTAAACGTCACATCGGGGTATGCCTCATGCAGTGCTTGCAGCGTATTCCAAGTATACGACGGACGCGGCAGGTGAAATTCAAAGTCGCTCACCTTTATCTGGTCTCTTCCCGCCAAGGCCTTTCGAGCCAACTGCAAGCGAGTGGTTTCTGCAAGCAAGTCTGCTTGTTGCTTCAGTGGATTTTGCGGTGAAACCATCAGCCACACCTCATCGGCCAATCGCGCAGCGAGCACGGCTTCAGCTAAAGCGATATGTCCGTTATGAATCGGATTGAACGAGCCACCAAATAGAGCTACCCTTTTATTCATTCGTCCTTTAAGAAGTTTTGAATGAGTGCTAACGCTTCTGCTTGTGCCTGTTGCAAGTCATCATTCACTACTGCGTGGTCAAACTTATCGGCAAACGAGAGTTCAAACTCCGCACGAGCAATGCGGTCGTTAATCACCTCTGGCGAATCCGTACCGCGTCCTTCTAAGCGTTGGCGCAAGGCTTCGATTGAAGGTGGCTGAATAAAGATGCTCAAGGCTCGTTGGCCGTAATGTTTCTTTATATTCTGCCCGCCTAACACGTCTACATCGCACACTACGTTTTCTCCCTTTGCGAGTTGCGCGTCTACTTGCGACTTCAACGTTCCGTAAAAGCGGTCTTTGTATACCTCTTCGTATTCCAAAAACTCACCTTGCGCGATACGTTGCTTAAAGTCTTCTGGCGTAAGGAAGTAATACTCCACGCCATTCTGTTCTGCACCACGCGGGGGACGACTGGTGGCCGATACAGAGAAGTGCAAGTTCAACCCCTGCTGCATCAAATAGTTTATAATAGTACTCTTTCCACTCCCCGAAGGAGCTGAAAATATAATAATCTTCGACATAATTCGTTACGTTACATTACGTTAAGCACTTGTTCCTTTATCTGCTCCAACTCATCCTTCATCTTCACCACAATGTTTTGCATCTCTGCCTGATTACTCTTCGAACCCGTGGTATTAATCTCGCGTCCCATTTCTTGGGCTATAAAGCCAAGTTTCTTGCCCAATCCACGTTCGCTCTCTTGCATCGTCTCACGGAAGTAGCGTAAGTGATTGGTCAAGCGCTGCTTCTCTTCGCTAATGTCAAGTTTCTCGATGTAATAGATCAATTCTTGCTCTAAACGATTCTTATCATAGTCTACGCCTTTTAGTTCTTGCAAGCGTTCGAGCAAGCGCTGACGAATCTTATCCACGCGTCCCGTTTCATAAGGTTCAATCTCGCCCAACAAACGTTCTATATTGTCTACCTTTTCAGTAAACTTCTTATAAAGGGCTTCTCCCTCTTGCTTACGGAAAGCCACCAGACCTGCGATAGCTTCATTTACAGCACTGAGTACGACCTGCCACTCTTCATCAGTCAGTTCCTCGGCCGTATTTACTTGTACAGCTTCAGGCATACGCAATACAACTTCCCAAACGTTTTCAGGTTCGGGCAATGACTGTGCTTTGCAAATCTGACGAATTTGGCCAACATAATTAGCCACTACTTCAGCATTAATCGTACCAGCAGCAGAAGTCTCATCTTTCTCTACCCAAAGCGTAAAGTCTACCTTACCACGCTCTAACGACTTTGATAGGAGTTGTCGAAGTTCCATTTCTTTTTCGCGATAAAGCGGTGCAATACGCGTACTCAAGTCCATGCTCTTGCTATTGAGCGACTTAACTTCTACATGTATCTTCTTACCATTATAGTGGACATCGGCCTTGCCGTAGCCCGTCATTGACTGTATCATTTTCTACGTTTTTTAATTCTTTTTGCAAAGATAGTGCAAGGCGAGCGCAATGAAAAGAAAAAACGCGTTTTTTATTTTTATTGCCGAGCCGCCGCCTATCTTATCTAAAGATAGTGCAAGGCGAGCGCAATGAAAAGAAAAAACGCGTTTTTTATTTTCATTGCCGAGCCGCAACCTATCTTATCTAAAGATAGTGCAAGGCGAGCGCAATGAAAAGGAAAATGCATTATTTCAGATTTTGATAAAATAGAATTTGTCGGCCAGAACACCCCCTCCCATTAAGGAATGGGGTGTTTTGGCCGACAAATTCCAGTTTATTAAACCGAGTTTACCCACACGATGCGTTATGGAGCCATTAATTATTTCGTTATTTTTTCGTTAATGAGCATCCATGTTAGGCTTCGCTTAAAGATCGTGCTGTTGCAAACGATATTCGGCTAACTTTTCATACTTCGTGCCAGGACGGCCGTAGTTGGCATAGGGATAAATGCTGATGCCACCACGTGGAGTAAAGAGACCTGTCACTTCTATATACTTTGGGTTCATGAGCTTGATGAGGTCTTTCATAATGATGTTGACACAGTCTTCATGGAAGTCGCCGTGATTGCGAAAACTGAAAAGATAGAGTTTGAGACTTTTACTCTCTACCATTAAGGTATCGGGTAAGTAGGCTATACGAATTTCTGCGAAGTCGGGCTGGCCTGTAATGGGACAGAGACTGGTAAACTCAGGACAGTTGAAACGAACCCAATAATCGTTGCCAGGGTGTTTGTTGACAAAGGTTTCAAGCACCTCTGGAGCATAGTCGCTTTTGTATTCTGTCTTGCTACCTAAAGCGTTTAAATGTAAGTCGTCACGCATATATATCCTTTATTTCTCGTTTTTAATTTTTAAATATTCTTCTAAGCCTTCACGACGCAGCTTGCAAGCTGGACAGTGGCCACAACCATCGCCCACTACGCCATTATAACAAGTGAGGGTGCGATAGCGCACTAAGTCGAGCACTCCCAATTCATCGGCCAAAGCCCAAGTCTCGCACTTATCAATCCACATCAAGGGAGTGTGAATTACGAATTGCTCTTCCATAGCGAGGTTGAGCGTCACGTTAAGCGAACGTATAAAAGAGTCGCGACAGTCGGGA
Source organism: uncultured Prevotella sp. (assembly GCA_900540885.1). Taxonomy (GTDB): domain Bacteria; phylum Bacteroidota; class Bacteroidia; order Bacteroidales; family Bacteroidaceae; genus Alloprevotella. Next base: position 18,121 of record UQHJ01000001.1, on the reverse strand, counting down.
TAGCCTGAGAAGTCTGTTTGCGAAACGCCCGTTACGATATGACGAATGCCACGCTCACGCGCATAAACGGCAGCGATGCTCAAGAAGAAAAGGTTGCGTCCAGGCACAAACGTGTTAGGAGGGCCATCGGCGGGCTTTACTTGATCCATAACGATACTGGAGTCGGTGAGTGAGTTGTGTGCCAACGAACTAATAAAGCTTACGTCCATTTGGTCGAAGTGTACACCAGCCTCCTGTGCTATTTGTTGGGCGATCTCGACTTCGTGTACATGTTTTTGACCATACACAAAACTCAGTGCGTAAACCTCCTTAAAGTGCTTTTTAGCCCAAAACAAGCAGGTGGTAGAGTCCTGTCCACCACTAAATACTACCAAGGCCTTTTCGTGAATAAGACCTGTATCAATAGGCAGGTTATGTTGATGTGATGCGTTCATGTTGTATATGAATAATTAAATATCAAAGATTTTCAAAACGTTATAGGAGATTTTTTCGTCATATACGTCCTCCCCTTCATAGCTTTTTAGACGGCGTACAACGCGAATGGTAATGGGGAGTACTATGATTTCGTACAATGTCTTTAGCACCACTTGGTTAATCATCAACAAGGGCATAACTGACCAAGGCACTACCCCACCCAATGCTAAGGGAAAGAAAATGAGAGAATCACTCGTTTCACCTACCAAAGTTGACATAATGGCTCGATACGAGAAGTGACGTCCTCCATTTGACTTGAGTTTCATCACACTCATCACATAGGCATTTAAGAATGAACCTACTAAGAAGGCTAAAAACGAAGCAGCACAAATGCGCGGTGCTAACCCAAAGATAGCGTGGAAGCCTTCTTGCCCTTTCCAATAAGAAGCTCCTGGCAATATATCAGCTACAAAACCGAAGATAACGAACAGGAAGTTCATAAAAAAGCCCAACCAAATGATTAAGCGCGCACGGCGATACCCCCACACCTCGACCATACAGTCGTTGATGATATAAGAGACGGGAAAGACAATGAGTCCTGCGGTTAACTCAAGCGGACCGATACAGATTTGCTTCGTTTCGAGCAAATTGGCCGCTATTAAACATACACAAAAGAGTACACCCAACATCATGTAGGTGACACTCACCACAGGTCGACGCTTCGCCCCTGTGGCTGAAGAACATATATTATTATTTATCATATATCTTGTTTTTTACGAGGTTTACCAAGCACTCGGGGTTATCCTTATTCGGACAACTCATTTTCAGTGTGCAAAGATAGTGCAAGGCGAGCGCAATGCAAAATGAAAGTCAAAAAACTTTCATTTTCATTGCCGAGCCGCAGCATATCTTATCTAAAGATAGTGCAAGGCGAGCGCAATGCAAAATGAAAGTCAGAAAACTTTCATTTTCATTGCTGAGCCGCAGCCTATCTTATGAATCGTGTGGATAAAACTGCAAGTTATATTTATTCCTTATAAATTATTGCACCCACACATTTCGTTACGAGAGATCAAAAAGTTTCCTTTAATCAAATCGAATATAGGGGGTAAGACGTTCAAAGTCTCTTTCACTAAATTCTTTATACAATCGAAGGTCGCGCCAAGAAAGAATGGGACCATACTGTCGCACATGGTTGACGATGACTTTTGTTTGCTCGTAACTGAGGTAAGGGTGACGTACCAATTCTTTGAACGTGGCATGATTGATACGCAACTGTCTCACTCGCGAATTCGGCTCAAGGGTAAACCACCGCGAAAGTCCTGCAGGCAGTCCTTCGACATCAGCCAATTGGGCGGTGTTGACAAAGCCTCCTAAACGCTCGCGATACTTTACTATCTTTTGTGCGTAATAACTACCCACACCAGGTAGTTGCTTTAAAGCTGTGGTGTCAGAGCTATTGAGAGGCAAGGTAGTACCTTCTGACAATTTGACTTGCTTTTCGTAGGTTACTTCTTCACCCTTTGGCACACCATAATAGGGTTCACGAGGAAAAGGTACATACCTCCCTCTTTGGTCAGCTTTAGCGATACGAATATAAGGGCGCAAACGCTGAAAATCGTCTTCAGAAAGTCCATAAAGCCGACGGAGGTCATCAGGCGAACGCCAACGGCCTCTACGCTGACGATACTTCATCATATTATTCACTTGCCACCTACTGAAGCCTATGCGTAACAAAGTGGCAGAGTCGGCATGATTAGGGTCGAAAGGAAATAACTGTGTTGCTAAACGAGTGGGTGCATAGGATACATATTCCGACTTTTCTGTTCGCTCGATGGATTTAGCAGCCTCTGATAATGCTTTGCGTTCCTCCGTCGTCAACACATCAGCGCGTTCCTCATCTCGCTGACATTGGGTCACACCAATCGCTATCGCTGCAACTATAAGCAACAACGATAGACATACGGCTGCTAACTGTAGCTCACTACGACGAAGACTATACATAGACTAACTGCTCTTGATTATATTAATATGAGGTTTGATGTGCAAATGTGAGAATGTGCAAATGGTCGCCTCAGTTTGCCACATTCGAAGATACAATACATTATAAATCATTTGCACATTTTCCCTGCATTCGCACATTCCCTTATATTCCATAGGTATACCACCACCAATAGGTCTCCCCATAAGAGTTGCGAAGCGTGTTGCAACGTATGGTGCGATTAGAGATGGTATCACCCATATCGCTAAAGTCCTCAAAGTTTGCTTCTATACCACTATCTTGATAACGCACTATAGGCTGTGTACGGCTACGCTGGTAGAGCACTAAAGCTTGAGCGAAATAAGTAGGCAACTTGCCTTGCTGAACCTCACGCGAATAGAAACGATCTATCTCTTGTGCAAAGAGATCGAGTCTGCGCTCTAACAATAAGGCTGAGAGATAATAATCTATAGCTACATTGTTAGCTCTATGCCCCTTGAATGCTGCTAACCAAGCGCAACGTTTAAAATATTGTAATGGAGTCTCGTTCACATGACGTGCACTGCCCAATAGGTGTTCTTGATTACTAATTGGAAACAAGAGCCTTTGCTCCTCGTCATTAGGTAAAAGCAAACAAGAAGCTCCACCCCCAGCAGGCACCATTTGTTCAAAGACTTTATTGCCAAGACCATGCTTATGAGTAGTAGCCATTAAATAGCAGCGCATGGCAAACAAACGGGGTGACGTAGTGTATGACTTTTCACCTACCTTATAAGCCCCTTTGGGGTGATCGGATTGCAAGGCTTGTGCTGTACGTAACTCATAGTGAGTTAAATCGGTAACTCCATTGCCCACACCAACAAATAGACACAATAAAATGAGTTGCAGCAAAGCGACATACGTCTTCTGGCTAAAAGAACGTTGTGAAAACTTATCCGTCCACATCATTACGCCTGCTACTGCAACGGCAGCAATTAACAACCCAATCTGATAATAGATACTTACGAAGGGAGCACTCGTAATAGCTGCCGCCCCCCACCCCACTACGACATAGGGTAAGCGATGATGAATAGTACGCTTTTTTAATACCAACTCAGTACCATGCCCAACCAACACTAATAATAAGGTAAGAACAATAGCTACCGTCCACGGCCAAGGTTTCATATAATGGCCTACCATGCTACTCATGATATAAGCTAATACGTCGTACTGCGCATAGCGAAAGAAGAGCAAGAGAAAGAGTGCAAATACGTAACGAAACATTTTACTTTTGCTTAAAATACGAAAAGAGAAATGAGGCTACAAAGCTACCCTACCCCTTACGGGTGGCAACATTTATAACCTCATTATTTCTTTTTTTGTGTGTAACTAAAATCTGCTTACTTAGCAGGAGCTGCAGGAGCAGCGGGAGCTGCAGGAGTAGCAGGAGCTGCAGGTGCTGTAGGCGCAGCCTTTGTGCCCATTACGACAGAGTCAATTGCTGACTGACGAGGAGCGAAGAAGATAGTAGCAACAGAGATTACTACTAATACACCTGCAAGTGTCCAAGTGGCCTTTTCAACAACGTCAGTTGTCTTGCGCACACCCATAATTTGGTTTGAAGCAGAGAAGTTAGAAGCTAAACCGCCACCCTTTGACTCTTGAATGCTCACAATGAACACCAACAAGATAGCAACGATTACAGCCAAAATAACGAGTACTGAATACATTTTCTTTTATCTTTTATTTTTTGTTTTTATTATTTGCTTTAACCGATAGTAAATCTACACACCTTATGCTGAAAGCCGTTGCCTCGCAGTGCCTCAACACATCACGTTGGTTCGCTTTAGAACAACTTTTGTAAGAAAGCGGCCAAAACGCTACAAATCATAACAAATACTACGTACATAGGCGTAAGGTGTTTATCGTTGTTTACTCTTTGCTGTGATTCTTATTAACAATAAGTTTTTGTAAGAATCGTATTTGGTCTGCAAAGTAACTACTTTTTTTCGGATTATTCAAGTTTACCTTGCGTATAATTTCGAGCGCCTTCTCATATCGCTGCTGTTTGATATAGATTTTGGCCAATGTCATGGTTAAATAACCATCTTCTGCACCATCATCAGTCTCGTCGCTATAGTCTGTCACCTCAGGCGTATACTCAGGTTGTTCCTGTAATTGAATGCGATCAGGCTTGTTTTCGATAAAGTCGTCGATGAGTTCAGCACTGCGGTCAGAAGCTGCTTCTTTGTTTTTTTCTTGAGTGGATTCTGCATCGTCCAAGTCCAAGAGAAAAGCGGCATAGTCGCCATGCGCATCGGCCGCCGTAGGTTTGCGGTGTGGCGACTGAGGTGCATCGTCTGAAGCAGTGGTGCGTAAAAAGTCGTCAATGAGTGACTGCGTTCGGTCACCCTCTGGTGCACGTTCCTCTTCCTTATGCAAGGGAGTGGGCTGAATTTCGTAGTTAGCCCCTTCTACCATTTTAAATAACACACGGCGGTCGGGTAAATAGAGTGCTGCGCGTCGCAATTCCTCACCAAATGAAGGATCGTGCAATAAGAAGAGATTCTTCAGAAACAAGAGTCGGGCCACCTGATAGTACGGATATTTGGCTACGAGTTCGCGCAACCCGTAGAGCGTATCCTTATTTAAGCGTTCAGGATGATTAATTAGCTCGGCTATTGTATCCATTAATGTATAGTTATTTTACGTTAAGTAGGTGTTCAAAATTAGTTGATATGAATTGGTGCAGTATTTCGTTCGCTTTCGCGCACCTTTTCTCGCCATGGCAAAATGAAAGCAAGCTTTCTTTTGCTCATCTGGCTTAACGAAAAGGTTCAGAAACATAGGTTGAAGAGGGAGCGTAGCGGGCTACGTGACCGATGAAACCTATGTTTCTGGGCGAAAGAATGCGCCAAGGCATATCGACTAATTCTGAACATGATTATATAAACTAATTTTGAATACCTACTTATAAGGTATAAGAGAAATTACCAATCGGCCACAGTGGCATTGAATATTTGGTCGCAAAGGTCGTTAATCATTTCGGTAACGAGACTTTCTTGTACAGCTGTTAACTGTTGAGTTGAGTCGTATTGACTCGTAGCTGAGAATTGCTTCTCCCACTGCTGATTGGTTTTAGAATTGACAAAACGTATATTGACCGTTATACGCAATTGCACTTGTGAGGCATACCCATCGGCTGAAATGCCTTTGTTAAACTGATCGTAACTAACAATCTCGCCCGCCAAATGTATGTCGCCATTACGCTTTACAAGTCGAAGACGCGTCTGGTTGGCATAAACGTCCTGCAACTTATTATTAAGCATGGCCTCCATGGGAGCCCAACCATAAGGGGCGCGATTGACTATCTTATCGATTTGAATGGTTTTAATCAAATCGTAATTGATGCTAGTACCCGTAAACTTGTATTGCACGGTGCAAGCCGTCAACAAGGCGAATAGTGCGATGGGAATTAAGAGATATAATACTTTGCGCATCATTCTAATCCGTATTCTTTAATTTTACGATAAAGGGTGCGCTCTGATATGCCTAATTGTTCAGCCGCAGCTTTGCGTCGACCATTGTTAACATCAAGTGCACGGCGAATCATGTCGCGCTCCAAATCGTCGAGCGACTGAGGCATTTTACCTTCACGACCTTCAAGTGAAGCATTCATAGAAAGCACGGAGCCATCTAAAGTTGGTTGTTCGTCCTCCTTCACTTCTTCGGCTTCCCAATAAGGCACGTTGGCATCGACTGAAGAGCGCTGCTCAAACTTCACCGAAGGATTATGATCGTCATAAAGTACAGCATCATGTCGTGGTGAGACTGAGGGTTGTGGCAGATGTTCTATTTCTGAACCACTACCGCCTCTTTGCTGATAGACATAACGTTTTAAGTCGGCCACTTCGCGACGAAGGTCGAACAATATTTGATACAACAATTCGCGTTCTGACTCAAAACTATGCGTTTCCTGGGCTGGATTGCCCACTGTTACTAGTTGTTTACTATGTGATTCTGTGGGCAAATAATGGCTCAAGATATCAGGAGTTATGTCGCGTTGCTCGGCCGTTACACTCATATTCTCAGCTAAATTCTTTAATTGGCGCACATTACCTGGCCACGAATAAGCTAAGAGCATACGTTGTGCATCGTCATTTAAGCGCACTGGCGGCATCTTATACCTTTCGCTCATATCAAGCGCAAACTTGCGAAAGAGTAAGGCGGCATCATCACCACGCTCGCGCAAGGCTGGCACGGATATAGACACGGTGTTGAGTCGGTAGTAAAGGTCCTCACGAAACTTACCTTCGGCTATGGCCTTTTCCATGTTTACGTTGGTAGCAGCTACGATGCGTACATCGGTTTTACGCACTTCGCTCGAACCTACACGAATGTATTCACCCGTTTCGAGCACACGTAGGAGTCGAGCTTGCGTTTGTAAGGGCAACTCTCCTACTTCATCGAGGAAGAGCGTGCCACCATTAGCCGCTGCAAAGTAACCCTCACGCTGTTCAACAGCACCCGTAAAAGCTCCCTTCTCGTGTCCAAAGAGTTCAGAGTCGATTGTTCCTTCAGGAATAGCTCCACAGTTGACGGCAAAATATTTCTTATTCTTGCGTAAACTATGGTCATGAATAATGCGTGGGAAAGATTCCTTACCCACACCATTCTCACCTACGACCAATACTGAGAGGTCAACAGGCGCTATTTTAAGGGCTATCTCGATAGCACGGTTCAGTGCTTCGCAATTCCCCACTATTCCATAACGCTGCTTGACGCGCAAAACCGCTGAATTATCCATACCATTTGGTTGTTTGCCTACAAAGTTAGGCATTTTATGCGAAAAGTAGAATGATTGCTCTCTTTTCTACTTCAGTTCATCACTGCTGATACCTAATGCCGACATGAGCGAATAGCCTAATATCTCTTGTGAGAAGCCTTGTCCCGTCTGAGGTTCCATGGTGAATAGGGTGATTTGCTTGCCGTCCGTTTGACTACAAATATCCTTTACAGCCTGACCATAAGCACGCATATCGCCCACTACCATAAGCCTTTCTACTTCTTTGACATCAGCCAACATCGTGAGCGACTGCAAAAAGAACTCATCAGCATTGACCACCTCCTCTACGGGAAAAGCAAAGAGACTGATATGTCCTAAATTGTCGTCAAACGATAAGCCATTAATATCGTCAGCAAAGCGCGATGGCTGAAAGTATTGTAGTGTATCCTTTTCTTTGGAGTGTAAAAAATGTACTTGCACCTCATTCTTACCAGGACGCAAGCCCCCGTCAAGCAGCACACAGTCCACCCAATGACAAAGATCGGCCGACGGTATGCGACGATTCAACATTCGCCCAAAATTCTCTATAAGGTCGAGCGCTAACGTATCTAAATAATCAGCATCTACGAGAACTACCGTAGGTGCCCACTTCGTTTCTTGCATAACTGAAGTTGTAAAAAAATGAAGTAATTAATCTTCGTCATCAAAGTCAAAGTCATCGTCTAAGAACATAGGCGTGTCCTCTGCAAACTCATCTAAAGCACGACGGTCCTTTTTAGTAGGACGTCCAGTGCCACGCGCACGATTGACGAAACCACTAATTTTGCTCATTTCAAGCAATTCATATTGGTCGGGCGAGGTGATATTTTCAAGCACATCGGGCAGCAACTTTGCTCCTACACGCTTTTCTATGGCTTGTTTTACACGAAAGGTATAGGTAACAGGGGACTTTTTAACGCCGACTTTGTCGCCTTCTTTTACAGTTCGTGCAGGTTTCGCCTGTGCACCATTAATAGTTACACGTCCGTTTTTACAAGCATCGGCCGCTAAAGTGCGCGTTTTGTATATACGTGCAGCCCACAACCATTTATCTAAACGGGCTTCCATTGCTTCACTACGTTTTACTTATTATTAAACTGATTCATGGCAATATTGATGCCTGCCAGACAGAATGTTTTCACAGCTTCACCAGCTACTTGCAAACGCTCGTCCATTGTCTTTAGGTCTTCGTCACCAAACTCGCCCAACACATAGTCTACTTGTCCACCTCGTGGAAAGTCATTGCCTATGCCAAAGCGCAAACGAGCATACTTCTGCGTGCCCAATACAGAGGCGATGTGTTTCAACCCATTATGTCCGCCATCACTACCACTAGGTTTTAAACGCATGTGGCCAAAAGGTAACGAAAGGTCATCTACCACAACGAGCACTCGCTCTACAGGTATTTTGAGTTCATTCATCCAATAACGAACAGCATTGCCTGAGAGGTTCATATAGGTGGAAGGTTTCAACAACGTGAGCGTCTGATTTTTCACCTTTAAGGTGGTAACGAAGCCATAGCGTTTGTCATCGAAAGTTACGCCACCAGCCTTGGCTAAGGCATCAACTACGCGAAAACCTATATTATGACGTGTATTGGCATATTCATCGCCTATATTACCTAAACCTACTATCAAAAAGTTCATCTATTAACGATGCTATAAATTAAGGGTTAAGCGTTAGAGATTAATTGTAGCCTATGGCCACTTTACTCTTAAACGCTTAACCCCTAATGTAAACGAATATTTTCTAATAATGAAGAACGGCTAAAATTACTCAGCAGCAGCGGCAGCAGCGGCAGCAGCGGCACGAGTCATCTTAACAGCGCATACGATAACTTCCTTAGGAGTTACCATTTCAAGACCTTCGTAGTGCAAGTCACCAGCCTTGATAGTCTTACCAAGTTGAAGTGCAGTTACGTCAACGAAGAGTTTCTCAGGAATCTGATCGTACAAAGCACGTACATTGAGCTTACGTACCATCATCATCAAGCGACCACCGGCACGTACACCAGCTGCCAAACCTTGAGCCTGAACGGGTACACCCATAACGATGGGCTTCTCAGCATGTACTTCGTAGAAGTCTACGTGAAGAACGTTATCCTTTACAGGGTGGAACTGAACTTCCTTCAATACAGCCTTGTGATCAACACCATCGATGTTGATATCAACGAGGTAGATGTGGGGAGTGTAGATGAGCTTGTTGATTTCCTTCTCATTTACAGTGAAGTGGATAGCTACGGGAGCACCATTCTCATCCTTCTTCTCACCATAGATTACGCAAGGTACGTTACCATTCTTACGAATTTCCTTTGTGGCCTTCTTGCCAAGCTCAGTACGTGCAGTACCATTGATTGAAATTTGCTTCATTTCTTTGTTGTAATTAATTTGTGTTACTCTAAATTAAGTTTCTACTCACTTTAAATACTAACGCACCAAACGCAGCATTTAAAAGAGTTTCGCTCGCTTAATTCGCCATCACACGTAAGACTTTTCAGCCTGTGCAGGACAAATCGGGTGCAAAAGTACATTTTTTTGCTTTAACAGCCAAGCTTTAGCGGTACTTTTGCCCTAAATGAGTTAAAATTCTATATCAATTTTATAGTTACCTTCCGTGTCTTCTACCTCTACAACTGAATTATCTTCTTGCAATGGTCCGCTCCAGTCATTGGCATAACTCTGCTGCGGTGCATTACTCTGTGCATAGTTGGCAGCTTCGCTAAATGCAGAGAGGAATTTGTTGAGGTCCTCACGATAAAGGAATATCTTATGTTTTTCAAACACGGGGTGAGTTGCATCACCTTGTTCTTTTAAACGTTTGCTTTCGGTGAGTGAAAGATAGAGTTCTCCCTTGCGGTCTTTCTTTACGTCTATATAATAAATGCGCTTGCCGGCCTTTACTGTTTTTGAAAACAGGATTTCGCTATCCACGCGCTCTTTACCTTGCTTTTGCTCGTTTTCCATGATATTTTGAAGGTTTTTATTGTTTTTAATCATTTTACCGCCTCAAAATTGCATCTTTTTTTTGAATACAACAAGATTTGCTATAATAAAAAAGCAAATCATACTATTATATCTTAAAAATCATCAACGCAAAAGACTTTTAAAGAATACTCAATTTGCCATTTCACCACGTAACTTGTAGAAGATTTGCTTCTCATCATGCGCACTCGGTGTTTCACTACCAGACAAACGTTGTACAATACGCTTTTTATGTCCAAAAACGTTTTGGGGGCTTGTGTTTAACAACACCGATATATGTTTGCTCGGTATGCCAATACATAACAAATAGAGCATTTTACGCTGCCGATCGGGCACTTCTGGCCATAAGCGTTTTATATTTACCGACAATTGTGGGAATATAACATCTACAGCTTGCACTAACATTCCCCATAGTTGAGTAGGCATTTCTCCATCAACATCTAACAATCGCTGCTTTAGATTGGGAAAATAGGCGGTTGCCTGTTGATAGTCATTATCGTGCAATTGCTGCAATTCGGCTTGAAGCGACATGGTCGTTTCTTGCATATTGTCTATTATGATTTGTTTTGCCGAAATTTCTTTCTGATGGTGTAATTTGTTTTGAATGAACCAAAGAGCCAATATTACAACCATCATCAACATTGCACCACATATCAAAAAGGCAACGAACAATGTTTGCTTACTCTTTCGTTCAGCCACCATGGCCTTACGTTGTTGTAACTGATAATTATAAGTACTACTAGCCTTACCCATTTGCTGCAACTCAATATGTTGCATTACTGAGTCGGTCAACTCTTGATACAACTTAGCATAATTCATTCCGTTTCGTGCATCGTTCTTTTTTATGCTTAATTGCAATAAATGTTTTGCTGCATTTTGGCTTTGTACTAGTTGCTCGCTTTGCAACACTTTGTGCCAATAGGACATCGCTGAATTGATATCTTGTTTATATTCATATAAAAGTGCTTTTGCTTCATTGAGTGCCACCACTTTATCAACTGATAGTGCTTCTTCATTGATATTTAACAATAGAGGTTCATACAAACGTACCTTTGCTTCGTCTTTCAACAAAATGTACAAAGGCAATAACTTAGTCACTATTTCATTTCGCTTTTGCGCAGATAACCCCTTCTGCTTGTATAATTTTTCGAGATAGGAGGTAGCTGTTTGATATTGATGCAACTCTTTATAATTATTTGCTAACAACTCATCAATCACATTCTTACCATAGGGTATTTGTTTTTCTGCTTCAAGCAACACATTTACTGCCGATTGATACATTTGTGTTTGCTCATAACACTTTGCCAACTGAACATAGCTACGTAAAGTCACCGCATTATTCTTCAAATTACATCGCTTTGCCTCATCAATTGTTCGTACATAATATTCAGCTGCCTGCGGTATATCACCTATATCACGATAAGCTCCACCTTTCAAATATAACGACAATACATAAAGACTATCTACCCCCATACGCCCATAAGCTTCAAGCAAAAGCTCTGCCCTCTGCAAAGGAATCGTGCCATGATGAGCTTCATCATCTGCATAAGTTTTATACAACCAATAATATAAACGACTGGCAGACTTCATGTTTAATGTATCGGCCGACATCACGTCTAAAAAGTTGGCTGCTTTTTGTGGATCCTTTTCTATATACGACACGGCTTTATAAAAAGAGTCAGACATTTCGGCCTTTGTACGTCTATTGCACGCTACAAAAGCTATTATAGATAGTATTAAGAGTAGGTTTAGAATTTGCTTCATGTGAAAGATGTTAGATTTTACATCGCAAATGTAATATTTTTTTATCAAACATTGTTTTTCTCAATTGAATGATTTTCAATTAGTTATTTTCTATTTATAAACTTTGATAAACTTTTTATGAAATAAAAAACACGTTGAGTTTACAAAAGTTTATTGCTTTAAAAGCTCAATGTTTACTTTTGCAGCGTACAAAAATTCCGGAACGTGTACGAAACAACGCGGATGCCGAAAAGCGATAACAGAGTAAGCACAACCTAAACATTTACTTTTATTATGAAAGCTAAAATGTTACTGATTAGTGCTTTTATAATAGCACTATTCACTTTTGCAGCTTGTTCTGACGATCAAGAACAAACTTATAGCTGCAACCCTCAAGCAGACACTTGGGTTAAAAAAAATCTTACAAAGGTGAGAAGCATGAACCGAAGCGATTGGAAAAAGATTAACCAAGAGTATAGCCTCGCTGCTTATCGTGCCTTCACCCCCAATCAAAAACTTGCCTTTTGGAAGGATAAGTTCAACGAAGTAAGCCAAATGCAATGGACAGCTAAAGAGAAACTCCACATTGCAAAAGCACTTGCCTTTATTGTTAGTCACAAAGAATTCTTCTCTGACGAAGCTTTAAATGACGAACAACTAAATGAACTTGAACTCTTCTTTCATAAATGGAAAGAAGATGCTATCAACCAACTCGGTTGGAGTAAAGAACTATGTTTTGCAATAGCTGGCAATGGTGGAACCCTTATCAATAAAAAAGGCGAAATTGCCGCACAAATCATAACGGGACCAGAGTCAAACTTTGGATATGGTAACAATCTAAAAAAGCAAGACTGTAATTGTAATACAGGGTATGTCTCTGATTTTTGCATTACTGATGGACCATGCGATAAAGCAGATTGTATTTCAAAGAATAAAGGATGCGGTTGGGTTTGCTGGCAAGAATGCAATGGAAGATGTTCACGTTTCTTATAAATTATACGACTATGCAACTTACTAATAAAAAAATATTTTGGTTTTCATTTGGAATATCATTAGCAGCATTCTTAACCTTAGAGTGCTGGGTAAATAGCATTGATTACCATCTCACTGATTGCATTATCGCTATTTGCACATTTACAATGACCTTTATTTGTTTAGAGTACTTTAAAGCTGATGGCAAAACCAAGTATTGGCTCGTCTGTTTAGGTGTGCTTTTAGGACAGAACATTATACCCATTCCTATCCACATTTTAGACTTTTCAGGTAGTTTACAATCTTTATACTTCGTATTTACAACAATTATTAATACTATATTAGCAGCCATTTGTTATAAAGAAAAGAAGCTTACCACCTTTATTTTATGTTTCATATTTTTTCTTCTCATGACTACGTATGTGCATCAAATATGGGTTGAAGCAATGAACGTTAAAATGGGGATTACCGACTAATTATTAATCGTAGGTATGCTGCACCATTAAGTGCAACATACCTACATGATACAACTTAGCATAATTCATTCCGTTTCGTACATCGTTCTTTTTTATGCTTAATGCAATAAATGTTTTGCTGCATTTTGGCTTTGTACTAGTTGCTCGCTTTGCAACACTTTGTGCCAATAGGACATCGCTGATTTGATACCTTGTTTATATTCATATAATTTACTTTTGCAGCGTACAAAAATTCCGGAACGTGTACGAAACAACGCGGATGCCGAAAAGCGATAACAGAGTAAGCACAACCTAAACATTTACTCTTATCATGATAAGTTCAACGAAATAAGCCAAATGCAATGGACAGCTAAAGAGAAACTCCACATTGCGAAAACACTTGCCTTATTGTTAGTCACAAAGAATTCTTTTCTGACGAAGCTTTAAATGACGAACAACTAAATAAACTTGAACTCTTCTTTCATAAATGGAAGGAAGATTCTAAAGATTTGAATTATGAATATCACAAATAAAAGAGCCTTTTGGTACTCATTTAGTATTTCATTAGTCGTATTTTTGACTTCTGAATGGTGGGTAAGCTCAATCAACTTTTACTTAAGTAATTGCATTACTGCTATTTGTACATTTGCTATGACTTTTATTTGCTTAGAGCACTTTAAAGTTGACGGCAAAACCAAATACTTGCTCGTTTGCACAGGTGTATTTTTAGGGCGTAGTATATTACAAATACCTATACACATCTTTGCATTTACAGATAGTCTTCATGCACTTTTTTTCTTGATTACAACAATCGTAAATACAATATTAGCAGCTGTTTGTTACAAAGAAAAGAAACTTACAACTTTTATTTTGTGCTTCATTGTATTTCTACTCATGACAACACTTGTAAGTCAAACATGGTCTGAAGCAATAAGCATTAAAATGGGGATTACCGACTAATTATTAATCGTAGGTATGCTGCACCATTAAGTGCAACATACCTACCATAATTCCCTAAAACAAAAAAAATAACAATAACGATGGAAGTTACAAAGAAAAAAGCATTTTGGTTGGCTTTTGGATTATCACTTTTAACCTACGGCATTTTTGAATGGTGGCCAATGTCAATAAACGAATATTTAGCTGGTTTCATCAACGTGTTTTGCCACTTTCTACTTACATGGATATGCTTAACAAAAATCAAAGTTGACGGCAAAACGAATTACATTTTGTTATGCTGCGCACTCCTTTTAGGAAGATGGTTACCACAAATACCCCTACACCTATTTTTCTTCTTGGATACTATTTATGACGTGTACATGCTGGTACTTACTGCAACAGCCATCATGTTAGCGGCTTTTTGTCAACATGACAAAAGGTTTTCCACTTACTTGCTTAGCTTCGCAATCATCATCATCATGACCATTCCTATACACCATAAATGGATTCGAGCCATTGACTTAAAGATGGGACTAGCCGTAATGGAATAATAAACATTAGAAAGACCTTATTGCATGTTTCATGTTTCAGCTTTTGTTTATAATGCATTGATTATCAATAGTAATAAAAGATGAAACATTGAAACTCTATGTTTCATTTTATGTTTCAATGTTTCATTTTTATGTTTCATCTTGCTTAAAAAACTTACATCAAAGAAAAACCTAAAACACTGTGGAAGAAAAATCAAAACATAGTGCAAGAAAGAGCAAACCTTGGTGCAAGAGATTTCAAACCTTGGTGCAAGAGATACGACTGAAAGGTTGAAATATAAAGTGAAACGTTAGGGTCTTATGTTTCACCCACAGAAAAGAATGATAATCAATGAGTTATAAAGCAAAAATGAAACATGAAATATAAAAATGGAAAAGGTAAAATATATGTAAGGAAATGTGTGCATTCCTGAACCGAAGCTGTATTTGAATCTGCCTAATTGGGGGGCGGGTTTGTAACCCGCGGCAGCAGCATGCTTTGAACATCTACTTATAGTCGCTTAGCGCGAGAACATACATAACATACAATTTAACATACTTATTTACATCCTTGCCTAATGCACCCTACGTAGTACGTTTAAATCAAGCAGGAAGAACGGTTGCCTTGAAGTTTGTAAAGTAAGCAATAAACGTCAAAAATAAAATTGGGGCTGCATTTTAACTCACGGAAGAGCAATTCTTCTTTCGTAAGTTAAAATGCAGCCCCAATTTTATTTTTGACGTTTATTGCTTACTTCTTTATAATCTGCTTTAGCTGCATGTCGAAGCAAAGCGTAGAGTAGGCTGGCATCACACCACTGGCTGATGACTTGTAAGCCATCTCTTGCGACATGTATACCATCCAGCGGTCGTTGACGTGCATGTGCATGAGTGCTGTGGTAAAGCCTTCGACAAGGTTAGATACGTTGAACGTTGTGGGCGTAGAATAGTTGTCGTTGAAGACGTAGTCGTTGTTTTCGTAGATGCCACTGTGGTCGAACACGCGGCCGTCTTTGTAGCTCTCAGTGGGAATGAGGTGCCCCATATAGTTCACCTTGACAGAGTCGGTGTAGAGAGGTGACTCTGTGCCTGTGCCTGTATTGATGACGCGTACACAAATAGTGTCGGTCGAAGGGCCACCTGCAACTTTGGCATAGCTAAGGAAGACACGCCACTCGCAGTGTGACTGCCAGTCGTCACCATATTGCGCTTGCGCCTCGGCCACCTTTTGGCGTGCTAAGGTGAGCACACTGTCAAAGTAAGCGACGTTGCGTTTCTTCCAGTTGGTGGTGAACTCAAGGTCTTGCTTTTCGTCATCCGTATTGTCCGTACATGAAGTGGCTACCATCGGAGTCACAATGAGTAGGAGAAGAAGGGCGAAGAGAGTTGTTAATTGTTTCATTTTCCTTTATGTTGCTGGGTTAACGAATAACGTAACGGGTTGACGAGTTGACGGGTAGGTTCGTTTTTTAAGGTAACTTACTCGTCAACTTGTCAACCCGTTTACTTGTTAACTTGCTTCAATTTAGTGACGTGGTGATTATTGAATCTTCTTCAACAATGAGGTGATGCTCACCTTATCTTCGATCAAGGCACGGAGGTCGGCAATAGCCACGCGTTTTTGCTCCATAGTGTCGCGGTCGCGGAGGGTTACGCAGTTGTCGTTGAGCGTGTCGTGGTCGATAGTGATACAGTAAGGAGTACCGATAGCATCCATACGGCGGTAGCGCTTACCGATAGAGTCCTTCTCATCGTACTTGCAGTTGAAGTGGAACTTGAGGTCGTTCAAGATCTCGTGAGCCTTTTCGGGAAGGCCATCCTTCTTCACCAAAGGCATTACGGCCAACTTAACAGGAGCCAAGGCTGCGGGCAACTTGAGCACGGTACGTGTTTCGCCGTTTTCAAGTTTCTCTTCTGTGTAAGAGTGGCACATTACGCTCAAGAACATACGGTCAACACCGATAGAAGTTTCGATCACGTACGGTGTGTAGCTGCGGTTCTCTTCAGGATCGAAGTATTCAATCTTACGGCCTGAGAACTTGGCGTGTTGTGAGAGGTCGAAGTTGGTACGAGAGTGAATACCCTCAACTTCTTTAAATCCGAATGGCATCTTAAACTCGATGTCGGTAGCAGCATTGGCATAGTGAGCTAACTTCTCGTGGTCGTGGAAGCGGTAGCATTCGTCGCCAAAGCCAAGGGCTTCGTGCCATGCAAGACGTGTCTTCTTCCACTGCTTGAACCAATCCATTTCGGTGCCAGGCTTAACGAAGAACTGCATCTCCATTTGTTCGAACTCACGCATACGGAAGATGAACTGGCGAGCTACGATCTCGTTACGGAAGGCTTTACCAATCTGAGCGATACCGAACGGTATCTTCATACGGCCCGTCTTTTGCACGTTGAGGTAGTTAACGAAGATGCCTTGTGCCGTTTCGGGACGGAGGTAGATTGTGCTTGCGCCTTCAGCGGTAGAACCTACTTCGGTCTTAAACATGAGGTTGAACTGGCGAACGTCTGTCCAATTGCGTGTGCCTGAGATAGGGCAAACGATTCCTTCGTCCAAGATGATTTGCTTCAATTCGTTGAGGTCCATCTTGTTCATAGCCTCAGAATAGCGTTCGTGCAAAGCATCGCGCTTTTGTTGGTGTTCAATTACGCGTGGGTTGGTAGCGCGGAATTTTTCTTCGTCGAAGCTATCACCAAAGCGCTTGCGAGCCTTTGCTACTTCCTTCTCAATCTTCTCTTCGTACTTAGCGATTTGGTCTTCGATAAGCACGTCAGCGCGGTAACGCTTCTTTGAGTCGCGGTTGTCAATCAATGGATCGTTGAAAGCATCAACGTGGCCAGAGGCCTTCCATACGGTGGGGTGCATAAAGATAGCAGAGTCGATGCCCACAATGTTTTCGTGGAGCAACACCATGCTTTGCCACCAGTATTGCTTGATGTTATTCTTCAGTTCAACACCATTCTGACCATAGTCATAGACAGCACCCAGGCCATCATAAATATCACTTGAGGGGAAAACGAAACCGTATTCCTTACAATGCGAAACGATTTTCTTAAAAACGTCTTCTTGTGCCATTTTTCTTTGTATGTTATTATTTGAGTGCAAAGATAGTGCAAGGCGAGCGCAATGCAAAATGAAAGTCAGAAAACTTTCATTTTCATGGCCGAGCCGCAGACAATCATTAGAGGATGTATAACATTTTGACAATCTGCAATTTAGCGTCCTCACCTGGGGGCGACGCGTCCCCGCGTCGGCATTGCCAACTTGGGGTTCGATGCCCCAAGCTGGCAATACT